>CAOPQH010000012.1:0-13633 GCA_948505485.1 uncultured Clostridia bacterium | reverse complement strand
GGTGGATCGTTTTCGCCTCCTCCTTGTGGTGGTGGTGGATTATTTCCATCTCCTCCTTGTGGTGGAGGGTTATCTCTGCTCGTTTGTTTTCTATTAGTTTTTTCTATAAATCTAGATGATTTTAATTTAAATTCTTCTTCCAATTGCTTTATTTCTGTTTCTTTTAATTTTATTTGTTTTTCCTTTTGACCTAGCTCATTTTCTTTGTCTTTTATCTCTTTAATAGATTCTTCTGGAATAAAATATGCACCTGCAAATTGTTCTAACTGTTCTTTTTTTAATATATCTATTTCTTTTTTTAATTCTTCTTTTGATTTTTCTATTTTCTTTATTTCAGCTTCTTTTTCATCTATTTGATCTATTACACTTACTATAGCCTTTCTTTCTTTAATCTCATTATTTACATCTTTTTTCTTATCTTCAAGTTTTTTTCTTGCTAATTCATTTTCTTGTTGAAATTCTTTAACATCTGGTGGTAAATAATAAGCCCCATAAAATTGTTCTAAATATTCTTGTAATTGTTTTTCTTGATCCTTTATCTGTTCTTCAATTTGTTCTAAATTAGAACTTAAATTCTTTATATCCTTGTTTAAACTTTGTTTTGTAGGAATTTTTTTTATATTATCTTGATGAGTTTTTAAATCTTTGTATTCTTGCTCTAATTGCTCATTTTTCATTTTAAATTTATTATATTCTTCTCTTAATCTATCTACTTCTTTTACGTCGTATGTATATGATCCTGGAACAAATTCATATTCTATATCTTGCTTTATTTCATACATTTTATTTTTATTTTTATCTATTAGTTCTTGTTTTTTATCCATTTGTTCAGAAATTTTTTTTATCTCTTTCTTTAGTTCAGATTCCAATTTCATAATTTTACCTCCCAACAAGGTGTTTGATTTTATGTAAAACACCATTTATATTTTAGCATATTTTTCCTTATTTTGCAAGTCTTTTATGTAATTGTAATCAATTTGTAATTTTTTAGCAATAAATCTATTAAATTCATTATATATATTTTTTCAAAAATGACTGTACCTAAATTAAGCACAGCCATCTTTATAAATTTGTTTTTATTAGCATTTCTTTTTACATATCATAGTAATAATTCTTATAATTATCAATATGACTAAAACTATAGATAAAACAATTAAAGAACTTAAAGTTAATATTGTTCCTATAGCTGTAAATGTTCCTAATATTACTCCTAGCACAAATGCCAATACTATTGATAATACAAATAAAATTAAATCTATACAACATCTACATTTAATTTTATAACAACCATTATCTTCATACATACATATCACCTCCTGTTGTGGTATGTAAATTTAAATAATGGTTATTAGTATATAATATGCTATTTATTATTTTATGTGTACAATTATTTTTATATATTAGAAATTCAAATGGCTTCTAATATATAAAAAAAGCATCCTATAACAGATACTTTCTAATTATGCCTTTTTATTTTCAACTTGTGCAACTATTTCTCTTCCTTTATAATAACCACAATTCGAACATACTGTATGTGGTAATATTGGTTCGTGACAATGTGGACAACTAGAATATGTTTTTCCTTCTAATTTCCATGTTGATCTTTTTTTGTGTGTTCTTGCTTTTGACCATCTTCTTTTTGGTTGTGCCATGTAAATTCCCTCCCTTGCTAAAGATATGTATATCTATTTCAATATTCATCTTATTTAGTCACTATAAAATTATACAAGTATTTTTTTCTTTTGTCAACACTTTTTTGTATTTTTGCATATACTAATAAAAAATAATACTATATTGCAATCGTCAAGCTACCTGCCTATAGAACATTTTTGTTTTAAGTACTTTCTAAAAAGGATACCTCCTAAAACGAAAAGTGCTATAGGCACGCATGACTACTCTACAATATAAACTTACATTAATTAAATATGGAGGATAATATGATGTGTGGTTTTGTAGGTTTTTCTAACCTTAATAAAAATTTTACTAATGAAGATAATCATTTCTTGAAACAAATGACTAATATTTTAAAAAAGCGTGGTCCTGATGAGGAAGATTTCTATTTTTCTAAACATACTTGCTTAGGACATAGAAGGTTAATTATTATAGATGCTGATAATGGTAAACAACCAATGAGTACTACATATAATGATTCAATATATACAATTGTTTATAATGGTCAACTCTATAACACTAAAGAGATTAGAGATGAGTTAGTTGAATCTGGTTTTGACTTTAAAGGTTATTCTGATACAGAAGTTATATTAAAAGCATATATTCATTTTGGTACTAAAATTTTTGAAAGATTAAATGGTATTTTTAGTTTTGCTATATGGAATGATAAAAAGGAAGAACTTATATTAGTTCGTGACCATTTCGGTATAAAGCCTTTATTTTATACTATAGTTAATGGTACTATCATATTTGCTTCTGAAATCAAGTCTATTTTAAAACATCCTAAAGTAAGAACAAAATTAGATTCTAATGGTATATTAGAAATGTTCGGATTAGGTCCTGCACATACTCCTGGGTTTACTTGCTTTAAAGATATTTTTGAGTTAAAATCTGCTCATTTTGGAATTTTTAATAAATATGGTTTTAAAACTTACTCTTATTGGAAATTAGAAAGTAAACCTCATATAGATGATTTTGAACAGACTTGTAAAACAGTACAATACTTATTAGAAGATTCAATACAAAAACAATTAGTATCTGATGTTCCTCTTTGTTCTATGTTGTCTGGTGGTCTAGATTCTAGTATAATAGTTGCTTATGCAAGTGAACATTATAAAAAACTTAATGGAACTAAATTAAAGACTTATTCTGTTGATTATATAGATAATGATAAAAACTTTGTTAAAAGTGATTTTCAACCTAATTCAGATAATTATTATATTGATATTATGAAAAATCAATTTGATACAGATCATTCTACAGTTATGATTGATACTCCAGAGCTTGCAAATGCTTTAGAAGAAGCTATGATTGCCCGTGACTTTCCTGGTATGGCTGATGTTGACTCATCTATGTTACTGTTTTGTAAAGGAATACGAGAAGGTGCAACTGTTGCTCTTTCTGGAGAATGTTCAGATGAAATTTTTGCAGGATATCCTTGGTTTTTTAGAGAAGATGCATTAAAAAGCGGTACTTTTCCTTGGTCTATAGCTTTAAATGAAAGACAAAAATTGTTAAATCCTGAAATATCTAATAACCTTGATTTAAAAAATTATGTTGATTATAGATATAATGAAAGTTTATCTAATATTGTATTTTTAGATGAAGATTCTGATGAAACAAAGGAAAAAAGAAAAATTTCATATCTTACTATAAATTGGTTTATGCAAACTTTGTTAGATAGATCTGATAGAATGTCTATGTATAATGGATTAGAGCTTAGAGTTCCTTTCTGTGATTACAGATTAGTGCAATATTTATGGAACATTCCATGGGATATAAAGGCTCTAAATGGTCGTGAAAAAGGATTATTAAGATATATTGTTAAAGATAAATTGCCTAGCGAAATTGTTGATAGAAAAAAGAGTCCTTATCCAAAAACCCATAATCCTACTTACTTAAAAGCTGTAAAATCTATGCTTACAAAAATTATGAATGATAAAGATGCGCCTATTAATAATTTATTAAATAGAGATTATATTTTAAATATTTTAAATACTGATGGAAGTAGCTTTACTAGACCTTGGTTTGGGCAATTAATGACAGGTCCTCAACTTATGGCATACCTTTGCCAAGTTAATATGTGGCTTGAAAAATATCATCCAAAGATTGAGATATAAATGATAACGAGGTCACAAATTGTGACCTCAATCTTTTAATGATACTCTACAATGATATATTAATACCAATAAGCTAATTTCAAAAACGAATTTATTAACTTAGTCTGTTCTTCTAGTTCTTCTACTTTTGCTATATTATACTTTTTGCCATTCATATTTCTTGAACTTAAAGTCCATAAAAATGCTTTCAATTTTGGAAATCTCTCAACATTTTCTTTAATAAAATAAATCAAATCACATACTTTTTTATATAATTCACTCTGTTTATTTTCTTCTTGTGTATATTTATTAATATCAGTTATTAATTCTAGTGGTTTAGCTATTTCTAGCCTATAATTGTTTTCATCAAATGAATTTATATAATTTTGGTAGCTTTCACAAAAAATTCTATACATTATACTTCTCCCTAAATATTTTCAATTTCTTCTCAAACTCTGTCTTTTTACTTTCAAATATACATGCTCCTCCATCAATAATATAAATGTCAAATGGTTCAAGTTTAAATAATTTTGTTACTTCTTCCATTTCAAGAAGTACTTCTATTAAATTATCTTTAATCATAATTTTCCTCCAATAATTATTATAGATATTTTATACTTTTTTTGTTAATTTATCAAGCATTTCACAGAAAACTATTTTATATATTAGTTATACTGACTTACTAATATATAAAAAAATGATTAAGAGGTCGCCAAATAGCAACCTCCTGTACTTTAACTTAAAAAATTATTGCTAAAGCGATTAGTTCTAGTAGCAACGCTAAAAACGGATGTGATTCTTCTAGCATCTCATCTTTTGGGGTTGCTAATGTGTACGCAATAATTGTAGCACACACCATTCCTAAAATCTTCAATATCATTTCTGCCATTTTAATCCTCCTATTGTTTTTATTATTAAAAAGTTACTTGATTAAAATTTTTAGCTTTTGCTAATTAATATTATATTAACATCATTTTATTAAAAAATCAACTAAATGCTTCATCCTTTAGGTAACACTATAAATCTATTATAAAATTTAATTGTTATTGCTACATTTTTAATTTTGGATATTGTTTATTAAATTTAGTAATATCTAATTTGCTTATATTAATATTTATGATGTTTTATTTAATTGCTTTAACATCTATTACAATACAAAAAATAGGTTAAAGATATTATCTCTAACCTATTTTTATAATTATTTTGCATAATCTACAACTCTAGTTTCTCTTATAATGTTAACTTTTATTTGTCCTGGATAATCCATTTCATCTTCTACCTTTTTAGCTACATCTCTTGCAAGAACTGTCATTTGGTCATCACTAATTCTGTCTGGTTTTACTATTATTCTTACTTCACGTCCTGCTTGTATTGCAAATGATTTTTCTACTCCCTCAAATGAATCTGCTATTTCTTCTAGATTTTCTAATCTTTTAATATAAGCTTCTAGTGTTTCTCTTCTTGCTCCTGGTCTTGAAGCTGATATAGCATCTGCTGCTTGTACTAATACTGCTTCTAATGTTTGCGGTTCAACATCTCCATGATGTGCTTCTACTGCATTTATTACAAGAGGATTTTCTTTGTATTTTTTTAGTACATCTACACCTATTTCTACATGTGTTCCTTCCATATCATGGTCTAATGCTTTTCCTATATCATGTAAAAGTCCTGCTCTTCTTGCTCTTTTAGGATCAAGTTCAAGTTCTTCTGCCATTATTCTAGCTAAATTTGACACTTCTATTGAATGATTTAAAACGTTTTGTCCATAACTTGTTCTAAATTTTAGTTTTCCTATTAATTTAACTAAATCTGGGTGTAAACCATTAACTCCTGTTTCTAAAGTTGCTCTTTCTCCTTCTGCCTTTATTGTTGCTTCTACTTCTTCTTTAGCTTTTTCTACCATTTCTTCTATTTTAGCTGGATGAATTCTTCCATCATCTATTAATTTTTCTAATGCTATTTTTGCAACTTCTCTTCTTAATGGATCAAAACCTGATAAAATAACAGCTTCAGGTGTGTCATCTATTATTAAATCGATTCCAGTTAAAGTTTCTAAAGCTTTTATGTTTCTTCCTTCTCTACCTATAATTCTTCCTTTCATATCGTCATTTGGCAAGTTTACAATAGATACTGTAGTTTCAGAAGTATGGTCTGCAGCACATTTTTGTATTGCATATCCTATTACTTCTTTTGCATTTTTGGCAGCTTCTTCTTTTGCCTTTTCTTCTAATTTTCTAATTATATTAGCTTTTTCAGATGTAATTTGTTTTTCAACTTCATTTAGTATTTGTTGTTTTGCCATTTCTTTTGACAACCCTGAAATTTCTTGAAGTTTTTTCAATCCTTCTTCATGTAATTCTTCTATCTCTTGTTTCTTTTCTTCTAAATGTTGCATGTTTAATTCTAAATCTTTTTCTCTTTTTTCAAAATTTTCAGAACGTTTTTCTAAATTTTCTTCTTTTTGTATAATTCTATCTTCTTGTCTTTGTATTTCGCCTCTTCTTTCTTTAATCTCTTGGTCTAACTCTTTTCTACTACTCATTATTTCTTCTTTAGCCTTAAATATTTCTTCTTTTTTTAAGTTCTCTGCTTCAATTTTAGCTAAATCTACTACTCTTTTAGCTTCTTTTTCAGCACTTTCTATTTTTGATTCTGCAGTTTTCTTTCTTAATGTCATACCTACTGGTATTCCAATCGCTAATGAGATTAAGATAGTGGCGATTATGATTACTACATTCATAATTTGCACCTCTTTCTTATTTTATTTTCAATGTTCGAATAAATATATATATTAATCTTTTCTTAAAATATATTTTTCCTACATATATATTTTATATTTATTATTGTAAACTGTCAAGTCTTAATTACATAAAATATAGTTTGTCTCAATTCTATTGTTACAAATTATGACCTCCTTTTGAAAAATGGGGGCATGATTTGTAACATTCTATTATTTAGAATAATCAGATTTAATTAGTTAATAATAAATTAAGGTTAATAGTTTGAAAAAACAAGTTTTTCCAAACTATTATAAATTGTATCGCACTCAAAATTCAAAGAATTTTGAGATGGCTAAAAAAACCTCTTTCATTCTCATAATTTGTTTAGAGGTTTTTAATTAAATATGTGTGTGAGCAATAAAATTGCTCGAATGGAGGTTTTTTATGAAAAAAATTTTTATAACAGGTGCTGGCTCTGGATTAGGAAAAGAAGCTGCAATAAAATTAGCTAGACGTGGTCATACTGTATATGCTAGTGTTCATTATTCTAATCAAATTGACTCTCTTTTAGAAATTGCTGAAAGAGAAAATTTAAAATTATCAGCTATTAAATTAGATGTTTTAGTTCCTGAAAATCGCAAATTAATCTTAGATTATGATATTGACGTTTTTATTAGTAATGCTGCAATTGGTAATTCAGGCTCAGTTGCAGATATTGATATTAAAAAAATAAAAGAGACTTTTGATACTAATGTGTTTGCAAATTTACATATGGTACAATTAGCTTTAAAAAATATGATAGAAAAAAGATATGGCAGAATTGTTATTTTATCTTCTTTAGTTGGAAGAATACCTATGCCATTTCTTTCTCCTTATTGTTCTACCAAATTCGCTTTAGAGGGTTTTGGTATTTGTTTAAATCAAGAAATGAAACTCCTTAACAAACTGTATGGTAGTAATATTAAAATTTCGTTAATTGAGCCCGGTGCTTATGCTACAGGTTTTAATAAAGAAAATAATGAAAAAAGTATGAATGGATGTATACAAACTCCTACTTTTCTGAATATACAGATTATATACGCAAATATGAAACAAAAATCTGGAATTTTTTAGAACAAAAGCCTTATAATTCAATTATTAAAAAATATATAAGAGCAGTTGAAGATACCAATCCTAAATTTAGATATCACGCTCCTTGGTGGCAAACTTTTTTTGTTCAATTAGGAAGAATTTTAGGTATGTAAATTATTTATAATTATGGCATAGTTACTGTTTTAAGTTGACTATGCCATAATTACTAATTTTCTAATTCATTTGAACTTTTCCAATAATATCATTAATATTTTCTATACTATACTTTTTCATATAATCTTCTATACCTTTAACAGTATTTACACTTGTATATGGATCAACAAAGTTTCCTGCGCCAATTGATATAGCTGATGCACCTGCAAGCATAAATTCTATTGCATCTTCTGCATTTACTATTCCTCCCATTCCAAGTACTGGAATATTTACAGCTTGTGCTACTTGATATACCATTCTCACTGCTACTGGCTTTATAGCTGGTCCTGAAAGTCCTCCTGTGTTATTTGCTAAAACTGGTCTTTTTTTATCAATATCGATTTTCATACCTAACAAAGTATTTATTAATGATACCCCGTCTGCACCTGCATCTTCTACTGCTTTTGCAATTTCTGCAATGTTTGTAACATTTGGTGTTAATTTTACAATTAATGGCTTATCTAATACTTTTCTAACCTCACTTGTTACTTGTTTTACACCTTCATATGTATTTCCAAATGCCATACATCCTGCTTTTACATTTGGACAAGACAAATTTAATTCTACTCCATCAATATCAAGTGTATTTAATACTTTGCAAAGTTCAACATATTCATCAATTGAACTCCCACATGCATTTACTATTATTGCCGTATCAAATTTTTTTAGAAAAGGTAAGTCATTTTGTGCAAAATATTCAACTCCTGGATTTTGAAGCCCTATACTATTTAACATTCCACTTGCAGTTTCACATACTCTTGGTGGCTTATTTCCACTTCTTGGTTTTAATGATGTTCCTTTTGTTATAATTCCACCTAATTTACTTAAATCAAAAAAATTATTATATTCTCTTCCGTATCCAAAAGTACCAGATGCAACTGTTACTGGATTTTTCATTTTAATTCCTGCAAAATTAATTTCTGTATTCATTTTACTTTAATCCCTCCATTCCTTTTTCTTTTATTATATCTATCGTTTCTTGTATATTAAAATCTGATATTTTTTCTATAAAATCAATTATTTTATCATATTTTAAATACTTAGGTTTATCATTTATATATTGTACCTGTTTGCTAATATACTTATTATATATTTTTATACCATATTTGCTTGTTAAAACTCCATTTAAGCAATCATAATCGTAATAATATGAATCTCTATTTTCTAATAACTGTTGAAACTCCTTGTTAAAAGTTATATTACAAAAATAATAATCTGTTATTAGATGTATAAAATATCCTTTCCAATAATCTAAATTAATATTTACTTTTTCGTTTTGTAAAAATTTTCTTAAATCTATCTCTTGATGTTCTAACCAATTTCCATAATGTGTTTTATTTTTATTTTCGGCTCTATTAGTCATTTCTTTATTTAAATCAGGAGCTACTATTCCTTTTAAAAATTCTTCTTTGTTATTAATTTCATCTTTGTGTTTTTTTATGTATTGCTTTCCTATTGCCAAATGTATTACAAATCCTGGCATATATATCTACTCCTTATATTTCTACTTCTTTTGCCTCAAACACTGGGCCAGCTTTACATACATGCCAATACTCTGGATTATCTTGAGAACTTTTGGCTGTTTTTACTGCACACCCTAAACAAACACCCATACCACAAGCCATTTTTTCTTCTAAAGAAATTTGACAAGGTATATTTTTCTCTATTGCATAATTTCTTACAGCTTTAAGCATTGGTAATGGTCCACATGCATATATGCAATCTATTTTTCCCATTTCTACATCTTGTTTTAGAAAGTCAATTGCAAAGCCTTTTTCTGCATATGTTCCATCATCTGTTGTTAATACTAATTTATCTGAAACCGCCTTAAATTCTTCCTCTAACACTACAAAATCTTTACTTCTAAACCCTAAATATATACTTACATTTTTACCATCATTTTTAGCATTTTTTGATAATTCGTATAATGGGAATACTCCTATTCCTCCACCTATTACTGCTATATTTTGATAGTTATCATATTTAAATATTCCGTATCCTAAAGGACCTACTATATCTATTAAATCTCCTTCAGTTTTTTTAGATAAAATCTCTGTTCCTTTTCCTTTTACCTGGAATATGAATTCTAAAATTCCCTTTTCTTTTTCCATATTGTATATACTAATTGGCCTTCTTAAAAATGGTTCTACATTATCTGTTACTCTTATTTCTATAAAGTGTCCTTGTTTTGCATCTTTTACAATTTCAGGTGCTTCTACACTGAATTTAAAAATGTCTGGTTTTAATTGTTCTTTTTTTACTAATTTAGCTTTTAATTGTACTGGCATATATTTATCACTTTCCTTTCCTTATAACTATAAATTATAAATAAATTTTCTGTTTGCAAAAGAATTAGTATATTGCTAGGCAAAATCTATATTAAAAGCAAAGGAGCATACTAGTTGTATGTGACTGCATTTAATATAGATTTTAACGACGCAAGATGCTGATTATTTTGTAAACTTTACTAATTCGTCTCTCATACGCATTGCCTCTGCTCTAGTAGCTTTTGCATAATCTTCTTCTGTAAATTCATTTTTCCATCTATCAGATTTATATGCACACATTAAACTTCTTGAGGCATTTACTATTCCACCTAATCCATTTTTGTCAAATCCTAAGGCTATATCTTCTGCTTTTCCACCTTGTGCACCATAACCTGGAATAAGGAAAAATGTATGTGGTGCTATTTTTCTAACTTGACTTAATTGTTCTGGATATGTAGCACCAACTACTGCTGCTACACTACTATATCCATATTCTCCTCTTAAATCTTCTCCCCATTCTTCTACAAGTTTTGCAACTTTAATATATACTTCTTCTCCACTTTCTAGTTTTAAGTCTTGTAATTCTCCTGAAGATGGATTAGATGTTTTTACTAATACAAATATACCTTTATCATATTTTTTACAATCATCTATAAATGGCTTTACACAATCTGTTCCCATATAACCATTAACTGTAACAAAATCCACATCATATATTGATTCTTCTTTTTCTCCAATAGGTGTTTTACCTAAAAATGCATTTGAGTAACCACTAGCAGTTGACCCTATATCTCCTCTTTTTATATCTGCAATTACTATCATACCTTTTTCTTTTGCATATCTGCAAGTTTCTTTAAAAGCTTGCATTCCTGGTATTCCATACATCTCATAAAATGCTATTTGTGGTTTTATTGCTGGAATTATATCACATGTAGCGTCTATTAATGCTTTGTTATATTCTATAATTGCTTTACTTACTTCTTCTAAGCTCGTACCGTATTTTTCTTTTACGCAATCTGGTAACATTTCATATCTTGGGTCTAATCCTATTACTGTTGGATTATTTGTTTCTTTTATCTTATTTATTAATTTATCAATTGCTTTCATTTATTCCCTCCACTATTTATCTTCATATACAACAATTCCATTTACTATTGTATATTTGTTTCTTCCTTTTAACTTTTTACCTATAAATGGACTATTCTTTGATTTTGAAACTACCATTTCTTTTGTGTAAACATATTCTTTATTTGGATCTATTATTGTTATATCTGCTGTTTTACCAACTTCAATTGTTCCTTTATCTTTTAGTCCTAATAAAACTGATGGTGTATATGATGTAAGTCTTGCTATATCCAAATAAGTTAATTCGTTTGTATCTATTAAATTCATAATTATAGCTGGCACAGTTGTTTCAAATCCTATTATTCCATTTGGAGCTTTAGCTAATCCTACTGCTTTTTCTTCTTCTGTGTGTGGTGCATGATCTGTTATTATTGTATCTATCGTTCCGTCTTTTAACCCTTTAATTATTGATTGTCTATCCTTTTCTTCTCTTAGTGGAGGATTCATTCTTGCATTAACGCCTGTTTTTAATACTTCTTCTACTGTAAATGTAAAATAATGTGGACAAGTTTCACAAGTAACTTTTACTCCTCTTTTTTTAGCATCTCTTATCATATCTACAGATGTCTTTGTACTTATATGACATATATGTGTATGTAAATTATTTGTTTCTGCTATTACTATATCTCTTGATGCCATTATTTCTTCTGCTTCTGGTAAAACACCTTCTACTCCCAACTCGTCTGCTACTTTACCTGCATTTATTGCACCACTTGAAACTGATTTTTCTTCACAATGTTCTGATACAAAACTTCCAAGTTCATTTGCTTTAAACATAGCTTCTCTTATCATTCTTGCATTTGTTACAGGCATACCATCATCCGAAAAAGCAATAGCACCTGCTGTTTTTAGTTCTTCAAAATCGACTAATTCTTCTCCCTTTTCTCCTTTTGTTACTGATGCAAATGGTAATACATTACATAGATTTACTCTTTTTCCTTCTTCAATTATTTTTTTTAAAACTTCTGCATTATCTGGTGTAGGTTTAGTATTTGGCATTGGACATATTGTTGTAAAGCCTCCTGCGACTGCACTTTTACTTCCAGTTTCTATCGTTTCTTTATGCTCAAATCCAGGCTCTCTTAAATGGCAATGCATATCTATCATTCCTGGCATAACTATCAAATTTGTACAATCTAAAACTTTGTCAGCTTCTTCATTAATTTCTTTTGAAACCTTTTTAATTTTATCTCCTTCTATTAATACATCTAATTTTTCTAGAATATTGTTTTTGTAATCGACTACTAATCCGTTTTTTAGTAAAATTTTCATTTAAATCCTCCTTGAATTTTTTTATATCTTATCATTTTTTATAATTTAGTTCAATAGTTTTTTAACATAGCAATAATAATATTTATCAATAAGTGTCAAATCACCTATCCCCATTGACATTTTTTATTTTTTATTTTAATATTAATACAATATTATTTTAGGAGGTATTAATATGTCTGATATAATGTCATATTTATTTGAAACAAAAGCAGTTAAATTTTGTGAGGAGAATAAACCTTTTTTTCTTACTTCTGGAATGATTTCACCATATTTTGTAAATACACATTTTCTTTATGGTAATGAAAAGATGGCAACTGATTTTTTATCTTATATTGACACTTTATTGACTAATAGAATCAATTTACCAAAAAAAGTCTTTGATAAAGTATTAGTACAATATGAAAACAACAATATTTTTAAATATATCATTGATACTATGATAAAAGCCATTTCTGATAATGTTAATATTGACAAAATTGATTATATTTCTGGCGGAGAAAGAAGAGATTGGTATTTCTCTAATATGATTGCTTATCTATTAAAAAAGCCACATCTTACCCTATTCAAAGATATGGAAGCTTTTGTAAGTCCTTATGATTTCTCTTCTACTGAAAAAATAACCGATATCGAAGGGAAAACCGTATTAAATGCTTCTGACTTAGTAACTGCAGCCTCTAACTATGTTCGTTCTTGGATTCCAGCAGTTAAAAATTTAAACGGTAAATTGCTATGGACCTGCTATATTGTGGATCGTAAACAAGGTGGAACAGAAGTACTTGAAAAAGAAGGAATTAAAACCATTCCTCTAGCTTTAGTAGATAACACTCTTTTCGAAAAAGCTTTTGAATTAGGAATTATAAATCAAGGACAACTAGAAATGTTAAAAGAATTTTATCATGACCCCTATGAAACTATGAGAAATTTTTTAATTAATCATCCTGAATTTTTGGAAAATGCTTTAAATTCTGATGAAAAAACTGCTAAAAGAGCAAAACTTTGTATTGATAATAATTTGTATGATTTAGAAAAATAATAATTATCTAAGAAAAATTTTTATAACAAAACAAGCATGATTAATTTTTTTACTTTATAATTATTAAAAGTTCACTGTGTTAATTGGATTAACATAGTGAACTTTTTTATATTAAATTATTATATACTATTATAATCTATTATTTTTTGCTAGGATTACAAT
>CAOPQH010000011.1 GCA_948505485.1 uncultured Clostridia bacterium | reverse complement strand
AATTATTAGGCAATGTAGGAGCTGTAATATTAAGTGTAGGAGTTTCTATAATTTTATTTGTAATTACATTTGGTATTGAATTTACAGATATGATAGAAGCATTTGTTGAAGAACATGAAGAAAAGAAATTAGAAAGAAGAGAAGAAAAGAAAAAAAGTTTAGAGGACAGAGAATTACTTAGAGAAAAAAGACAAAAAGAAAGAGAAGAAAGATTATTATTAAAGCAAAAACAAAAAGAAGAAATAGAACAAATTCAAGAAGAACAAATAAAAATCAATTTAAATGGAAGAATATTAGATGAGAAAGAAAATATTAAAACAAAAAAATATAAACATGATAAAGATGATTTAGTTCCTTTAGGAATGGAAATGGTAAACAATAGTCAAGATGCCGATCCTGAATTTATAGAGGGAAATTTATTTAAAAAAGAAGAAGAACAAAAAGAAGATAAAACAAAAGAAGTATTGCAACTTGAGCACACTCAAATTGTAGAGGATGAAAATTATGAATATCCACCTATAAACATATTAAGTAGAGGAAGTAAAAAGGGAATAAAAGGTGGAGCAAAAGCATTAACAGATACAGCTACAAAATTACAAAAAACTTTATATAGTTTTGGAGTATCAGCCAAAGTAGAAAATGTATCAGTTGGTCCAGCAATTACAAGATATGAATTAAAGCCAGCAGAAGGAGTGCGTGTAAATAAAATTGCTAATTTAGCTGATGATATAGCATTAAGCTTAGCAGCAGAAACAATAAGGATAGAAGCACCAATCCCAGGAAAACAAGCAGTTGGTATAGAAGTACCAAATAAACAAAAAGAAGCAGTGCATTTAAGAGAAGTTATAGAAAGTGATGAATTCCAAGATAATAAATCAAAATTAAGTGTTGCATTAGGAAAAGATGTTGCAGGAAACACACTAGTTGCAGATATAGCAAAAATGCCACATGTTCTTATAGCAGGATCTACAGGCTCAGGAAAAAGTGTATGCATAAATACAATAATAACAAGTGTAATTTATAATGCAAAACCAAGTGAAGTTAAATTCGTAATGGTTGATCCTAAAGTGGTTGAGCTTTCTGTATATAATGGAATACCACATTTATTAATTCCTGTTGTAACAGACCCTAAAAAGGCCGCTGGAGCATTAGCATGGGCAGTACAAGAGATGGACAATAGATATAATTTATTTGCAAAAAAAGGAGTTAGGGATTTAAAAGGATATAATGCCGCAATAGAAAAAGAAGAAGAAGCAGGAAAATTACCACAAATAGTTATAATAATTGATGAGTTAGCAGACTTAATGATGGTTGCTGCAAAAGATGTAGAAGATGCTATCTGTAGATTGGCACAAAAAGCAAGAGCTGCTGGTATGCATTTAGTAATAGCGACACAAAGGCCGTCTGTAGATGTAATTACAGGTATAATAAAAGCTAACGTACCTTCAAGAATTGCATTTGCAGTATCTTCACAAGTAGATTCAAGAACAATTTTAGACTCAGTTGGAGCAGAAAAGCTATTAGGTAAAGGAGATATGTTATTCTTCCCTTCAGGAGTTCCAAAGCCAACTAGAGCACAAGGTGCATTTGTATCAGATGAAGAAGTAGAAAAAATAGTAGATTTTGTTAAATCAAATGGAACTGCTACATATAGCGAAGATATTATTGAATCTATAGAAAATAGTAATAAAACAGATAAAGAAATACAAGATTCATCAGAAGATGATGATACAGATCCATTTTTAATGGATGCTATAGATGTTGTAGTAGAAACAGGACAAGCCTCTACATCATTTATACAAAGAAGATTTAAAGTAGGATATGCAAGAGCAGGAAGAATAATAGATCAAATGGAAGAAAGAGGAGTTATTTCTGGATACCAAGGAAGTAAACCAAGACAAGTTTTAATGACATTAGAAAAATTAAATGAATTAAAGATGTCTAATAATGACAAGGTAGATGCTACTGAATAATTATGAAAGGAGAAGAAGATTGCAAGAAAAACTTTTTAAAAGATTAGTAAAAAAGAATTACAATGATGAACTAGAAAAAGTGCTTGAAAATAAAAAGATTGATGAAACTGCAAAAAATCTTCTTCTAGGAATATTATACAAAGTAGAGGCATCATACAAGGATTTTTATACTGTAAAACGAAATATAGAAACAAAAGATGAGTATATAAAAAAAATAATAAATATAATAGAAGAAGATTGTGATAAAATAATTGTTGTCAATCAGGAACAGGTAAATAACCTTCAAAACAAAACATTTATTGTAAATAAGGAAAATAAAGAAATAATTATATACCCAATAGAAAGAAAATTATTATACGCAATATCTAAAATAGGAAAAAATGATATTATTTTAGAAGATAAATATAATTTTTTAAATAGGCATATTTCAGACATAATAAATGTAGGAAATAATATTGAAACAGTAGAGCCATTAAGAGATTTTAATGGCTGGTCTTGGTCTGTTGTAAATAGAGAAATTGAAGGAATTGAGTACAATATATTATACCAAAACATAAGAATTTTAATTGGGAACAGATTATTAAAAAGGTGCATACAAAATAAAAATTCAAATAAAGACTATTTAAAACTATTAAAATTGGAATTAGAAAAAAAGATGCGGAAATAAAAATGCAGAATATTTTATAGACTCAATGAGAAGAATATCTATATTGTTATCAATAAAATATAGCAAAGAGAATAATACAGAATTAAGTAATTTAAAAAAAGAATTAGAAAAACAATATAGAAAAATGAAAAATAAAGAAAAATACTTCGAACAAATAAAATCACAAAAAGACAAGATTCAAAAAAGAATAGATGAAATAAAAGAAACTTTAGATGACGATAAAAGAATAAAAAGAGAATATACCAAAAGAAATAGAAATTTACCATTAGAAAAGAAAATATTCAGCATAAGAATATTATTTAAAATTTTATTAGATGAAAAAAAAGACTTAACTTCTGATTTAGAAAAATTAATAGAAAGCGAAAAAGAAGAAAACTATGAAATAGAATTAAGACAATTAGAAGAGCAACTTAGGTATTTAAGATTAGTAGATGTAAACAATAAAGAAGAACTAATAACAGATTTAATAATTATAATGCAGAAAATATTTCTACAAGGCATGAATGGTAAAATAAACCAAGTAAAAAGCAAAGAAGAATTAATAGATTTAATATATCAATATAGATATTATTGTATGATACCATTTACTTATAATAAGTTGATGTATGAAGTTGAAGAACTAAAAGAGGATATAAATAGTGTTGGAAAATTTTTAATTGAGAAATCAGCAGCTTTGAAATTGTTATCATCATTTTCTAAAAATTCAGATTTAAATTATGAAATTTTAAAAAACATTTATACTACAAGAATTATATCATTAGAGGAACTAAATATAAAAATTACAAAAGAAAAAGAAAAATATTACGTACAATTATTTGATGATAATATATTTGATGAAAAGATAGAAATAGAATTCAATAGAAAAATAATAAAAAAAGATTTTTCAGCAAAATTAAATAAAAAAATACGATTATTCGTCTAATATAAGGAGGAAAGCATATGAAGATAACATTTTTAGGAGCGACTAATACGGTAACAGGATCTAATTTTTTGGTTGAAGCGGCAGGAAAAAAGTTTATTGTTGATTGTGGACTATATCAAGGTAGTTCAGAACTAGAAGAACAAAATGATTATGAGTTTGAATTTAATCCAGCTGAAATCGATTTTATGTTATTAACACATGCACATATAGATCACTCAGGAAGAATTCCTAAATTATATAATGAAGGATTTAAAAATAAGATATATGCACATAAAGCAACTTGTGATTTATGTAGTTTAATGTTACCAGATAGTGGACATATTCAAGAAATGGAAATAGAATGGAAGAACAAAAAAAGAATAAGAAAAGGAGAAGAACCTAAAGAACCATTGTATACAGCAGAAGATGCAGTTAAGAGTTTAGAATTATTTACACCTGTAAAATATGATGAAATTATAGAGATAGATGAAAATATACATGTTAGATTTAATGATGCAGGACATATGTTAGGATCGAGTATTATAGAATTATGGGTAAAAGAAAACGAAAAAGAAACAAAAACTGTATTTACAGGAGATCTTGGAAATAATGATATTCCACTTTTAGATTCACCAACAATGATTGAAGATACTGATTTTTTGGTTATGGAATCAACATATGGTAGCAGACTACACATTAAGAATGATCAAAAAGCAGAGATGTTTTTAGATATAGTTTCTGAAACATTAGATAATGGAGGAACAGTAGTAATACCATCATTTGCAGTTGGAAGAACACAAGAAATATTATATGAAATAAATAAATTAAAAGAAAATCATGATGATGAAGAATTTAGAAGAAAATACAAGACACTAATGAAAGCA
Organism: uncultured Clostridia bacterium; assembly: GCA_948505485.1. Classification (GTDB taxonomy): domain Bacteria; phylum Bacillota; class Clostridia; order TANB77; family CAG-508; genus CAG-269. The sequence continues at coordinate 16,271 of CAOPQH010000011.1, read as the reverse complement.
CCAGTATATGTAGATAGCCCACTTGCAATATCAGCAACAGAAGTATTTCAAGAAAATACAGATTTATTTGAAGAAGAAATAAAAAAAGAAATAGAAAGTGGAGATAATCCTCTTGAATTTCCAGGATTAGAATTCACAATGACACCAGATGAATCAAAAGCACTAAATGAAGATCCAACACCTTCAATAATTATATCAGCAAGTGGTATGTGCGAAGTAGGAAGAATAAAGCATCACTTAAAGCACAATTTATGGAATCCTAATAGTACAATACTTTTTGTTGGATACCAGGCACCGGGAACTTTAGGACATAGTATAGTAAATGGAGCTAAAAAAGTAAAAATATTTGGCGAAGAAATTGCAGTAAATGCAAGAATAGAATATATAGAAGGGTACTCAGGTCATGCAGATCAAGAATGGCTTATGAATTTTATATATTCATTTATAAAAAAACCAAAGCACATATTTTTAGTACATGGAGAAGAAAATTCACAACAAGTATTAAAAGAAAAAATATTAGAAGAAACAGAAATTGGAGTAACTATTCCAGAGTTTGGAGAAACATATGAGTTAAATGATGAAATAGTTATGACTAATAAAATAAAAGTTAAGAGACCAATAACAATAAAAACAGAAGTTATTAGAAGATTATCAAAGTTAAGTGATGAATTACAAGATATGGAAATAGCTGTAAAAGAAGATATAAACAATACAGAATTAAAAGATGAAGACATGTTTAGAATAAATGAAAAGATTAAAGATTTAGAAAAGCAAATTTTAAACATAATAGAAGGATAAAATGTCTTGCAATAAAAGGAGAAATACAATGAATAACAAATATTTAAATGAAGCAATTATAGGAAATAAAAGTTTACTTGCAACATATACGTCAAAGGGAGAATTATTAAGAATGTATTATCCTAATAAGGATAATAGACAATATCTAAAATATTATCATGTAGGTATTAAAATAAATGATTCAGATATTATATACTTACATGATGATGTTAATAATACTTATAAACAATATTATGATACAGATACAAACATATTAAATACTGAAATTAATAATACATACTTTAATATAAAAATATTACAAACAGATTTTGTTCCTATAAAAGAGGATATTTTAATAAAAAGATATACATTTATTAATGAAAGTAATATAGATTTAGATTTAAATTTTCTAATACATTCTGAATTATTATCAGATGAAAATAATTTTGTTGGGTGTAAGATAATAGATAAAGGAATGATGCAATATTCACATGATTTTGTATTTTCTACATTTGCTAAAGCAAATAAATTATTAAGTCACCAAATTCATAATACACAAAACAATATATATAGTGGAAAAATACAAGATAAAGATTATATAGGAATGTCAAAAGATTCTAGCATAAGTTATGATATAGGATTAATAAAACCAGAAGAAAAGAAATCACTTGATATATGTATATGTATAGAAGAGCCTAAGAAAACTATATCTGAGTTAGAAGAAAAAATTGAAAGAGTTAAAAAAATAGACTTTCAAAAAGAATATTCAAATGCAAAATCATATTGGAGAAAATATGTAAAATCTCATAATACTCTAAATTTAAAAGGACCTCAAAATGCTTATGAAGAAAAGATTCAAGAAATTTACAAAAGAAGTATATTACTATTTCCATTATTAACAAATTCGTCAACAGGAGGAATGATTGCAGCTCCAGAAGTAGATGAATATTTTACTAATTGTGGAAGATATGCATATTGTTGGCCTAGAGATGCAGTATTTATAACAAAAGCATTAGATATATTAAAAATGGAGAAAGAAAGTGATAAATTCTATAAAATATTTTGCAAAATGACTCAAAGTAAAAATGGAATGTGGGAGCAAAGATTTTTTACAGATGGAAGATTAGCACCAGCATGGGGATATCAAATAGATGAAACTGCAAGCGTTGTATATGGAGTATATTCTCATTATGAATATACAAAAAATACAAAATTTTTAAAAGATAATTTACATATGTGTGAAAAAGCAATAGATTTTCTAAAAAGATACACAAATGACATGTTAGATGGAACTAATAAATATCATATAAGCTATGATTTATGGGAAATGTATGAAGGTACAAGTTTATATTCATTAGCAAGTATTTATGCTGCTTTTGATTCAATTATAAAAATATATAAAGTATTAGGAAGTAATGTATCAGATTTTGAAAATAATAGGCTAAAAGAAGAAAAAATATTAAAATCACAAAAAGAAATAGAAAAATTACAAGTTGCAATAAAGAAATACATAAATGATAATTTTTATGATACTAATAAAAATTCATATATAAGAAATATAGATGATAGAAAAATGGATATAAGTATTTTAGGAGCAGTAGTACCATTTAATGTATTTACTCCAAAAGAAAAGAAAATACAAAACACAGTTGAAAAAATAAATTTAACATTAAGAACATATACAGGAGGATATCAAAGATTTGAAGAAGATCATTACATGAATGGAAATCCTTGGCCAATTGCAAATTTATGGATGGCATTATATTATCTAGAAAAAGGTGAAAAGAAAAAAGCAAAAGAAGTATTTGATTTTGTAGTTAAAACTGCCGGAAAACATCACTTTTTAGCAGAGCAAATAGATAATAATACATTAAAACCTAATTGGGTAATAGGATTAGGATGGTCACATGCAATGTTTGTAATTGTTTTAGAAAAACTAATATAAAATTGTTTATAATTGTTTTACATATTTGAAAATTTATGACTTTCAAGATATATATAAAGCGGAACGATTAGACTTCTCATAATCGTTCCGCTTTAACAAATGGGTTAGGTAAATGTTACTTCGATAGAACATTATCTTCATTTACCTTATAGAGGATTATGGCTAGAAAAACAAACCCGAGTCATAAGCCATTGTTTTATGTGCACTCCTGCAAAAAAATGCACTTCCTCCAATTTATTCACATAAGGCAATGCCTTACAACTATAGTATATATTATTCTAATCAACTTGTCAAGTAAAAATTGGAAATTATGTAAAATAAATCTTGAAATCTAATAAATTTTGATATAGAATTGAATTGCCTTAAATAAAAAGGTAATAATAATTATAGTAAATTATTTCTACAGATAAGTCATATGTAAGATATTCGCCAAGCTATCTGGTGATAGATTATTTTGCTATTTTATAGCCGTCAAGCTACCTGTGTATAGGACGTTTTCGCTTTCGTCAAGCTCAAGCGAAAAGTGCTATACACACGCGTGACTACTCTATAATTTTGAAAAGTGCTATCACCACGCGTGGCTACTCTACAATATTTAAGAGTGCTATGTTATATGTTGGTCTAATCTGTTATCAATAATATTGCTATATTTTAAGGAGGAAAATTATATGTCAGTTAAAGTAGCCATAAATGGTTTTGGAAGAATAGGGCGCCTTGCATTTAGACAAATGTTTGGAGCAGAAGGGTATGAAATTGTTGCAATAAATGATTTAACAAGTCCAGAAATGTTAGCACATTTATTAAAATACGATTCAGCACAAGGAAAATATGAAAAAGCAGATACAGTAATATCAGGAGAAGACAGTATAACAGTAGATGGGAAAACAATAAAAATATATGCGCAAAAAGATGCAAAAGATTTACCATGGGGAGAAATAGGAGTAGATGTTGTATTAGAATGCACAGGATTCTATACAAATAAAGAAAAAGCTTCAGCACATATTCAAGCTGGTGCAAAAAAAGTTGTAATATCAGCACCAGCAGGAAAAGAGTTAAAAACAGTTGTATTTGGTGTAAATGAAAACATATTAAATTCAGAAGACCAAATTATATCAGCAGCATCTTGTACAACAAACTGTTTAGCACCTATGGCAAAAGCATTAAACGATTATGCAGAAATCCAATCAGGGATAATGACAACAGTTCATGCATATACAGGAGATCAAATGTTATTAGATGGACCACATAGAAAAGGAGATTTAAGAAGAGCAAGAGCTGCAGCAGTAAATATAGTACCTAATTCTACAGGTGCTGCAAAAGCTATTGGATTAGTTATACCAGAATTAAATGGAAAATTAATTGGATCAGCACAAAGAGTTCCAGTTCCAACAGGATCAACAACAATACTAACAGCTGTAGTAAAAGGAGAAAATATTACACCAGAATCAATAAATGCAGCTATGAAATCACAAGCAAGCGAGTCATTTGGATATACAGAAGAATTATTAGTTTCTTCAGATGTAATTGGAATGAGATATGGATCATTATTCGACGCAACACAAACAATGGTAGCAGAAATAGAAAATGGATTATATCAAGTTCAAGTTGTTTCATGGTATGATAATGAAAATTCTTACACAAGTCAAATGGTAAGAACAATAAAATATTTTGCAGAAATTGGATAAAAGTAAAAACAATTAATATTATTAATAAGTGTACTTAATACAAAATTTAAGTACACTTTAAAAAATATAAAAAATAGGGAGAAAACAAATGAAAAATAATAAAGGAATGTCATTAGTTGTATTGATTATATTAATATTAGTCATTTTAGTATTAGTAAGTTTTGGAGTTGCAATGTATGTAGAAAACAATCAAACAGTTGAAAGTAATGTATCTGAAAATATAGTAAATAAAGAAAATAATACTACACAAGTAGAAAATATAACTGAAACTATTGATACTAATATATCTGAAGGCATTAAAATAAATAACACAACAGATGCTAATGAAAAAATCAAACTAACAGATAATGAATTAGCAGAATTCACAAAAAATTTAAATAAAATAGAAAATAATGGATTTATAATAATGAATTATACAAATATTGAAAATGCTAATTATTCAGAAGTACTTTATAATGGTGCAGGAATTGACATACAAAATGAAGTAATTATAAAGGAGTATGAAGAAACAACAGCTGAGCAGGGTATGGGTGTACCTGTAAAAAAATTAAAAGCAGAAGAAATTGATATGTTTTTAAGAAAGAAAACAGGAATAATATTTAATTTAAAAGAAATATTATCAAAAGTACCTTATAGCGAAAAGTATGATGCATATTATTTTGTAGGTGGAGATACAAATTATCTTGAACTTAATTGTATAGAAGGATATAAAATAGGAAATAGATATGTTGTTACTGGGAAATTTACTAATCCATGGGTATCAGAAGAAGGAAAAGATATAAAAGGTTTCACTGTAACATTAATTTCTACAGAAAATGGATATAGATTTGTATCAAATGAATTAAAATAAAAAAGAATACTTAGAATACTTGAAAAGTATTCTTTTTTATTATAGAATTGAATTGCAAAAATAAAATTTGGAATAATAAAATGCAAGGAGGAAATTTAAATGAATAAAAAAACAATAAAGGACATTGATTTAAAAGGAAAAAAAGTATTGGTAAGATGTGATTTTAATGTTCCAATGGACGAAAACAAAAATATAACAGACAACAGAAGAATAGTATCTGCATTACCAACCATAAAATATTTATTAGAAAATAATTGTGCTATTATATTATGCTCACATTTAGGAAGACCAAAAGGAGAGTTTAAACCAGAATTTTCATTACAACCAGTAGCAAAGGAATTATCAAAACAACTAAATATAGAAGTTAAAATGGCAAAAGATGTTATAGGAGAAGATGCAAAACAATTAGCAAATAATTTAAAAGAAGGAGAAGTAATGCTTCTTGAAAACGTTAGATTTCATAGTGAAGAAACAGATAATAACGAAGAATTTGCAAAAGAATTAGCATCTATGGCAGATATATATGTAAATGATGCATTTGGTGCAGCACATAGAGCACATGCTTCAACAGAAGGAGTTGCTAAATTTTTACCAGCAGTATCAGGATTTTTAATTGAAAAGGAATTAAACTTTTTAGGAAATGCTATATCAAATCCAGAAAGACCATTTGTTGCAATACTAGGAGGAGCAAAAGTATCTGATAAAATTGGAGTTATAGATAGTCTTTTAGAAAAAGTCGATACATTAATAATAGGTGGAGGAATGGCATATACATTCTTTAAAGCACAAGGATATAATGTTGGAAATTCAATATGTGAATTAGATAAATTAGATTTAGCAAAACAGGCAATGGATAAAGCTAAATCAAAAGGCGTAAAATTAATGTTACCAATAGATACAAAAATAGGAAAAGAGTTTAAACCAGATACAGAAAGTAAAACAGTAGCATGGACAGAAATCCCAGATAATTGGGAAGGTTTTGATATAGGAGAAAAAACAATAGAAATATTTAAAGAGGAATTAAAAAATGCAAAAACTGTTATATGGAATGGGCCTCTAGGATTATTTGAATTTGAACAATTTGCAGTAGGAACAAATTCAATAGCAGAAACTTTAGCTAATTTAGATGCAACAACAATAATAGGTGGTGGAGATTCAGCAGCAGCAGTAGAAAAAGCTGGATTATCACCAAAGATGACACATATATCAACAGGTGGTGGAGCATCACTAGAATTTTTAGAGGGTAAAAAACTACCAGGAATTGAATCATTATTAAATAAATAATAGTAACAATAAAGGATCTTAAAATGAAAAAAATAGAAATAGAGAAACAAAATAAATTAATAATTTATAATATTTATAATATAAATGGTGAATTAATAGGAACAATTCCAAAAGAACAAGAAGGAAGATTAAGTGTAGAAGAATGGCTAAAAGGTGTAAGTTGTTTTGTAATAAACGAAGATAATGAAATACTTATTGAAAAAAGAGCAGATAAAGGACTTACACCTGGAAAGTTAGACTTATGCTCAGGTCATATTGATGGCAATGAACTTGCAACACAAGCAATGATAAGAGAGCTGGACGAAGAATTAGGGATAGGAATTGAAAAATCTTTAAATGTAAAAAGAGTAACTGAAAAAGAATGTCCATTAAATTTTGAAAGTAATGGAAAAATAAAAAACTTTTTTATTAGTTTTTATTGCTTACAAGTAAAAAAAGAAGATGTTAAATTTAGTAGAGATGAAGTAGAGGCAATTGCATGGCTTCCTAAACAAAAAGTTTTTCAACTTATAAGAAGCGGAAAAACTAAATTTCCTAAAGAGTTTGATTATGAACAAATATTTAGTGCTGTTGAAAATATTTGTAACGGAAAAAAACAAGAAAACAAAGAAAGAGAATAGTTCTATTTAAAGAGGTATTAAGTATGATAGTAACATTATCAGGAATAACTGGAGTTGGAAAATCTTTTTTTAAAAATGTAATTATTCAAGAGTTAGGAATTAAAAACTTAGTAATAGTTACAACTAGAGAAAAACGAAAAAACGAAATTGATGGAATAGATAAAATTTTTGTATCAGACAAAGATTTTGAAAAAATGAAAAAAGATAAAGATATATTATTTGATTTTGAATTTCTTGGTGCAAAGTATGGATATAAAACAGAATACTTGGAATCTAAAGATAATTTTGTAACTGAGGTTCACTATGATACTATATATGAATTTAGAAAAAAAACAAAAGATGTTTTTGCAATATATATGATTCCATCTGATTTAAACAAAGCAATAGAAGAACTTAAAAAAAGAGGCTTACCTAAAAAAGTAGAACAAGATAGATTAAAAGAAATTAAAGAACATATAGAAAAATTTTCTAAAAATAAAGATTTGCAAAATCAGTTTAATTATATATTAATAAATGATTATACGGATAATTCTAAAAAAGAATTATTAAATATAATTAAACAAAAAATAAAAGAGAAACAAGAGGTGAATGTATGAGAAAGAAAGTAATTGCAGGAAACTGGAAAATGAACATGCTTCCAAATGAAGCAATAGCATTTATTGAAGAGTTAACACCATTAGTTAAAGATACAGAAAATGAGGTTATATTATGTGTACCATATACAGATTTATTTTATAGCTTACTTACAGCACAAGGAACAAATATAAAAATAGGAGCACAAAATATGCATTTTGAAGATAACGGTGCATACACTGGAGAAGTTTCAGCAAAAATGTTAAAATCAATAGGTGTAGAATATGTAATAATAGGACACTCTGAAAGAAGACAATATTTTGCAGAAACAGATGAAACTGTTAATAAAAAAGTAAAAAAAGCACTACAAGAAAATTTAAAACCAATAGTATGTGTAGGAGAAACACTAGAAGAAAGAGAAGCAGGTAAAACATCTGAAATAATAACTAACCAAACCGAAAAAGCTTTAGAAGGAATAGATGAAAATCAACTAGAAAATATTATTATAGCATATGAGCCAATATGGGCAATAGGAACAGGAAAAACAGCAACTAGTGAAGATGCAAATAATAGTATAAAAGAAATAAGAAATAAAATTATGGAAATATATGGACAAAACATGTCGAAAAGAGTTATAATACAATACGGAGGTAGCGTAAAGTCAACTAATGCTAAAGAATTATTTACTACTTCTGATATAGATGGAGGATTAGTAGGCGGAGCTAGTTTAAAAGCAGAAGAATTTAGCAAAATTGTTAATTATAGTGATTAGTGAAATAGAAGTCAGTGAAACAGAAGTCGGTGAAATAGAAATCAGTGAAGCAGAAGTTAGTGAAATAGAAATTCTAATTTCTGACATCTGACCTCCGACCTCTGACATCTGACCTTTATACTAAAAAAGGAAGGTATAAATAATGAAAGACAAAGTAAAAATGCTTATGATATTAGATGGATTTGGTAATAATAACAACAAAGACGGAAATGCTATCGCATTAGCAAATACACCTAATATAGATAAACTAATGAAAAAATATCCTATAACAGAAATTTATACAAGTGGAATGAATGTAGGACTTCCAGATGGACAAATGGGAAATTCAGAAGTAGGGCATACAAACATTGGTGCAGGTAGGATAGTATATCAAGAATTAACAAGAATTACAAAATCAATAGAAGATGGAGAATTTTTTTCAATTCAAGAATTCATAGATGCAATAGAAAATTGTAAAAAGAATAATTCAAAATTGCACATTTTAGGGTTACTTTCTGATGGTGGAGTTCATAGCCATATAAGACACTTATACGCTTTATTAGAAATGGCTAAAAGAAGAGATTTTGAAGATGTATATGTACATTGCTTTTTAGATGGAAGAGATACACCACCAGCATCAGCGGAAAGTTATATAATGCAGTTGGAAGAAAAGATGAAAGAAAAAGGTATTGGAAAAATCGCAAGTTTATCAGGAAGATTTTATTCTATGGATAGAGACAAAAGATGGGAAAGAGTAAAAAGATGTTATGATGCCATTGTAAATGGAGAGGGAAATAAATCAGGAAGTGCTGTATCGGCGATAGAAGACTCATACCAAAAAGAAGTATTTGACGAATTTGTAGAGCCAACACTAATTTGTAATGGAGACAATCCAATAGCAACCATAAAAGAAAACGATTCTGTAATATTTTTTAACTTTAGGCCAGATAGAGCAAGAGAAATAACAAGAACTTTAGTAGACAATAATTTCAATGAATTCGAAACAAAAAATCTAAACTTACATTTTGTATGCTTTACAAGTTATGATGAAACAATGCCTAATGTAAAAATAGCATTTAAAAAAGAGCCACTTATTAACACATTTGGAGAAATAATAAGTAAAAAAGGTTATACACAATTACGTATTGCAGAAACAGAAAAATATGCACATGTTACATTTTTCTTTAATGGAGGAGAAGAAAAGCAGTATGAAGGAGAAGATAGAATTTTAGTTCCATCTCCAAAAGTAGAGACATATGATATGCAACCACAAATGAGTGCATATGAAGTTACACAAAAAGTAGTAGAAGCAATAAACAAAGATAAATATGATTGCATTATACTAAATTATGCAAATCCTGATATGGTAGGACATACGGGTAACTTAGAAGCAACAATTAAGGCAATAGAGGCAATAGATGAATGTGTAGGAAAAGTTGTAGAAACTATATTAAAAAAAGAAGGAACAATATTAATTACAGCAGATCATGGAAATGCAGAACAAATGATAGATTATAAAACTGGAGAGCCACATACAGCACATACAACAAATCCAGTACCATTAATATTAGTAACTGAAGATAAAAATTTAAAAATAAAATCTGGAAAATTAGCAGATTTAACACCAACTATTTTAGATTTAATGAATATAGAAAAACCTGAAGAAATGACAGGTAAAAGTTTATTAATAAAGGAATAGATTAATATGTTACGTAATACACAAAAAATAAGAGAAATGTATGAAGATATACAAAGAAAATTATTTTATATGATACCTGAAAAATGGGACAAATTATATTTATACTCATCAGTTATAGAGCAACTTGCAAAAGTAGAAACAGGAGAATTATTTTTCTATTACATTCCAAAAGGAATACTTAGAAAAAATCCTATAAATGTATACGAAATTCCATCTAAATTTAATATTGAAGAGGCAAATTATTTAAAACTTGTAGAGCTTTTATATGGAAGCATAAAAAAATTAAGAGAAGAATTTAGAAAAACAGGTCAAGAATTGTGGAGTGATTTAACTATTTCAATAGAGAACATGAAATTTAAAGTTGAATATGGTTATGAAAATTTACAAAATAGTAAATATGATAGTTATGAAAGGCATATAATTTGGAGATATAAGTATTTAAATTTAGAAATAGAGCATTTACCAAAGGAAGAAAGAAAAATATTAAAAAGATATCTAGAAGAAAAAGAAATGTATGAAGAAAATAATAAGGAAGTATATGAAGAAGGTATATATATAAAAGACATTAAAAATATGGTAGATTTTAATACTGATATAAACGAAGATGTTCAAAATGTAGAATATGTAGCAAGTAAAGGTAATAAAATTAATAAAAATCAAATTTTAAGATTTTAGAAATGAAGGGAGTAATAAAAATGATTTATTCAAAAGAATTAGAAGAAATGTGTGTAGTAGCTAAGGGAGTAGACCATGGTCCAGCACCAATACCAGAGGAAGGAAAATGGATTAAAGCAAAAGAAATAAAGGATATTTCAGGTTTAACACATGGAATTGGATGGTGTGCACCACAACAAGGAGCATGTAAATTAACTTTAAATGTTAAAGAAGGGATTATACAAGAAGCACTAGTAGAAACAATTGGATGTTCTGGAATGACACATTCAGCAGCAATGGCAGGAGAAATATTAGTAGGGAAAACAATACTAGAAGCATTAAATACAGATTTAGTTTGTGATGCTATAAATACTGCTATGAGAGAATTATTCTTACAAATAGTATATGGTAGAACACAAACAGCCTTTTCAGAAGGAGGTCTTCCAGTAGGAGCAGGTTTAGAAGATTTAGGAAAAGGACATAGAAGTCAAGTAGGTACAATTTATTCAAGTAAATTAAAAGGACCTAGATATTTAGAATTAGCAGAAGGATATATTGTAGAAGTTGGTCTAGATAAAAATGATACAATAATAGGTTATAAATATGTTAATTTAGGTAAAATGATGGAAAATATAAAAAAAGGAATTGAACCTATGGAAGCTATTGAAAAAGCTTCTGGTACATATGGAAGATTTGAGGAGGCTATTAAGAAGATTGACCCAAGAGAAAATTAATTAAAATCAGCAATCTGCACATTTTTATAAAAATATTCAAACTTCGACGTACCAACGTATGCCTTCAGCTTGTCTATTTTTATAAAAAAGCACATCTCACTAATTTTAATTAATTTTTAAAATGAAGTAAATGTAGATTTTTGTCGAACTTCATAAAAATTTTTTCGATGTACAAACGTGCTATCTCAAAAATTTTTATTTGTTTTCCTAGCAATATACCACTTTTGCTTCGTTTTTTATAAAAGATTGATTAAAATTAAACTGAAATTAAGAAGAAGAAGAATTATAAAAATTAAGGAGGAATAAAAAATGGCAGTTAAATTTGAAAGCTATGAAAGAAGAATTGATCAAATTAAACCAGTAATGGAAAAATACGGAATAAAAGATTTTGATGATGCATTAGAAATATGCAAAGAAAAAGGATTTAATCCTTATGAAATAGTAAAAGAAGTTCAACCAATTTGTTTTGAAAATGCTTGTTGGGCATATACACTAGGAGCTGCAATAGCTATAAAAAAAGGTTGCATAAAAGCTGCAGATGCAGCAAAAGCAATAGGAGAGGGATTACAAGCTTTTTGTATACCAGGATCAGTTGCAGATGATAGAAAAGTAGGATTAGGACATGGAAATTTAGCATCAATGTTATTATCAGAAGATACAAAATGTTTTGCGTTTTTAGCAGGACACGAAAGTTTTGCGGCAGCAGAAGGAGCAATTGGTATAGCTAAATCAGCAAATAAAGTTAGGAAAGAACCATTAAGAGTTATTTTAAATGGACTTGGAAAAGATGCTGCACAAGTAATATCAAGAATTAATGGATTTACATATGTAAAAACAGAATTTGACTTCTTTGCAGGAAAAGTAAATGTAGTAGAAGAAATTGCATATTCAGAAGGAGAAAGATCTAAAGTTAGATGTTATGGAGCAAATGACGTAAGAGAAGGTGTAGCAATAATGTGGAATGAGGATGTTGATGTTTCTATAACAGGAAATTCGACAAACCCAACAAGATTCCAACATCCAGTTGCAGGTACATACAAAAAAGAAAGAATAGAAGCTGGAAGAAAATACTTCTCAGTAGCTAGTGGTGGCGGAACAGGAAGAACATTACATCCAGATAATATGGCAGCAGGTCCTGCATCATATGGAATGACAGACACAATGGGAAGAATGCATTCAGATGCACAATTTGCAGGAAGTTCTTCAGTACCAGCCCATGTAGAGATGATGGGATTAATAGGAATGGGGAATAACCCTATGGTAGGAGCTTCAGTAGCAGTTGCGGTTGCAGTAGAAGAAGCCATGAACTCTTAAAATTAATAATAAAACTCGGCTATGCCGAGTTTTATTTATATATTGGAAACTAATATTAAAGCTTTCCGATTTGTTTTTATTAAAAAACCCACCTGCTATTTTTAACAGGTGAGATGGAAGTTGTTAGGCAGCTATTACGAGCTGCACATTACGTAACATTGTCATATCCGTCTTCTCTAAAAAGAAATCAGTTACCAAATCATTGTAATGCCTCTTTAAATCAACAGACGCATTGTCAGGATCTTTAAAAAAGATTGTTGGCAACTTTATTTCAAGATCAGCAAAAAGAGTTGGATATGTTGACTTTATTAAATCTACTTGTTGCATATTTTACCTCCATTTGTATCATGACCATTGGATTACATAATATATTGTAACATAATTTTATAGTTTTATCAAATATTTATCATAAAATGCATAAAAATATATATAAAACATAAAAAATGGCATAATATAAATAAAAAACAAATATGCGAACAAAAATTTGAAAAAAATCAAAAAAAGTATTGACAATGAAAAAAATAAGATATAAAATAAGAATATCAAAAAACGAACAACAATTCGTAAAACAAATATTTAAAAATAGGAGGTAATAAATTATGAATATGTTAAAAGGAAAGGCAAGCTTAAAAGTGGGAAGTGTAATAAATCAAAGTGTAATGATTTTAGGAAAATATTATAATTTAAAAATATCATATAAAAATACAAAATTAATAGAATTAAATTTAGAATATAATGATATTCATATTTATTTACCAAATAAATATAAAAGAATAGATAAAGAATCAATATTAAAAATTGCTATAGAAAAAATGTATACAAAAATAGCAAAACAAGAAATCGAACGAATAATGGAAAAAACAAGACTAATGTTAGGATTTGCTCCAGAGGATTACGAAATAAAAATAATGAAAAAAGCATTAACTAAATGTACAAAAGATAAAAAAATAATAATAAATCCAAATATAATTAAATATGATATAAAAACAATAGAAACAATAATATTACACGAATATTGTCATTTAAAATATAGACCAAATTCAAAAAGATTTATAGATACAATAAAAAAATATATGCCAAATTATGAAAATTATATATATGCAGTATCAGAAATGTATTATTAAAATATATTTCTGATTTTTAATATTCTATCTTGAAATTTATTATCAAATTATATATAATAATTACAATGCCAGTATATGATAACATTTTTTTAAGATTAAATATTGGGGTGTAGCCAAGCGGTAAGGCAGATGGCTCTGACCCATCGATGCGTAGGTTCGAATCCTACCACCCCAGCCAGTATGGATGTTTTTAATGAATTTATAAGAAAATTTTGTAATATATGTAATATATATAATCTAGTATAATTATCAATATAACTAATAAGTTAGTGTTTATACCATAATATGAAATATATTTTATAAAAGAGTTTTAAATCTCTCATAAAATAAGTTGTAGTTAATGAAATATAATAAAAAAAGAGGGGTACAAATGTCAAAAGATACAAATATACAAATGAGAAAAAGAAATATGAAGTTATTTCCTACATATAAAAAAATAGCTTGGGACTATTTATTTTATTATTCAATAGACTTTTTGTTTTTAACACAAATAAAAAATATAAGTGCAGCTAATGTAGTTTTAGCAAATTCTATTAAATATTTATTTGGAATATTTATACAAATCCCAGCAAATATAATAGTAGAATTTCTAGGCAGAAAAAATAGCATAATATTAGGAAATATATTAAATTGTTTCTATTTATTAATGTTTATGATGACCGGAAATTTATTTGATTTAATCTTAGCAAAATTTATATCTTCATTAGCTGTGTCAATAAAAGAAATAGCAGAGCCAGGATTATTAAATGCATCTATTCCACCATCAAGATACAAAAGTAATATATTTGCAAAAATAAATTCAAAAGGAGCCTCTGGATTCTTCATTTTAAGTGCAATATCAAAAATTATCGGTGGATTTTTATTTGTGGTAAATGGATACATTCCGATGATATTGTGTTTGATTACATTAATAATTGTTAGTATAATATCAATGTTTTATATAGAGCCTATAAAAAAACAAAATAATAAAAGTAATACAACAAATACAATAAAGAAACAAATAAAAGATATACAAGATGGATTTAAATTCATATTAAAATCAGAAAGATTGAAAGCACTAATATTATCAGCATCATTAATAGCAAGTTTTTTATCAATATTAGTAAATTACAGAACAAGCCTTTTACAAGATATAGGAACTCCAGCATATATAATATCGTTCGTTGCAGCAATGTATAGTGTATCAAGTGCGATTCGGAGCAAAAAAGCAAAATGAATTTAATAGTAAATTTAAAAATAGATCTATAATAGTAATGGCATTAATACTATCAATTAGTAGTGTTATAGCTGGATTATTAGGTCTAAAAGCAAAGCAAATTCCTATTTTTACAATATTTATTATTTTATTATTTTTAATAGGAAAATTTTCACATGGCATATTTTATACAATTATGGATAGATATTTTAGAAACTTCACTAATGAATATATAGATACAAAAATATTTGCAGTAAAAAATCTATTTGTAAATTTAATATCGGCAATAATGGGAATTATGGCATCATTTTTATTAAACAAAATGTCAACCGCTTATTGTATGATAATAGTAGGCATAATATTTACAATAATGTATATATTAATGGGAAAATATATGAAAGTAAGAGTAGGGTTGAAACCTAAGGAATATTCAAAACAAGAAAGAAAATATGATGAATTGAAATGTATTTAATAAAACCGAAAAATGTATGTATAGTAAAAATATTAAATTCAATACTGGTGCACTATTATAAATTAAAGTTAAAGCAGTAAAAAAGAGTAAAAATTTTCCGCAATAAAAAATAAAGTAATATAAAGCAAAAACACCATTCTTATGATAAAATTAAATAAATTTTGTCACAAAGGATGGTATTTTTATGAACAGAAGAGAAAAAAGAATAAAAAAGAAAGAATTAAATATATTACAAGAAGTTATAAATGTTATACATCAATATTTTCCAGAGTTAATCAATAAATTTGAAGGATTAACAGATTTAAGAAATCAATCATATATAACATACAAAATGAAGGTAATATTTATAGTAAGACTAATGGGACTAATGTGTGAAATAAAAACAATGAATGAATTAACAAGAGAATTAAATACAGAAGAAGCAATAAAAAATATAGCACAGATATGTGGATTAGAATTAGAAGAAATCCTACATTGCGATACAATAAATGATGTATTTAAAAATATAAAAGTAGAACTAGAAGCAGACAATAAAATAACAGAACTAGAGAAAGTAAAAGAGTTAGAAGAATATTTAAGAAATAATGAAGACGG
>CAOPQH010000010.1 GCA_948505485.1 uncultured Clostridia bacterium | reverse complement strand
TTTTCGCTTGAGCTTGACGAAAGCGAAAACGTCCTATACACAGGTAGCTTGACGGTTATATAATTAAAAAACATTATCTAACGCAAAATCATACTTATCTTCTATACGTTTCAAAATAAAAATAGTTTTATCTAACTCACTAACTGCTACATTATATTCTCCCATCTCTACATATCCTTTCAAAGCTGTCAACTGTGTTTCAGCCTTTTCTAATTCATTATGTTCTATATAATAAGACAATTTTTCGTGATATTCCATCCACTTATCATATATATCATTTAATTCAGACACAATATCATTGTGTTCTTTTTCTGTTTTAATTATATCGTTTCTCAATTCTTCCAATTCTTTCGTCGTTTCTGACACACTTTTATCTGTATAAGCTTGTGTTACATTATTTAAAACAACAATTGCTATAACAATTACTATAGATATAGTTAGTTCTTTAAACATTACTTTTCCCCTTTCTTTTGACAAAAAAACTGTCCTTTCCCATCAATAGTGGCTATTAAAACCTCTTGTGGTTTCATTTTAAATTGACTTATCTGCTTTTCTAACCATTTTTTATCTCTACCTAATTTATTTAAATTATCATACATTATTTTTCCATCTACTATTAAATCATAGGGTATTCCTTCATATTCTGGATTCATATCAAAATCTTCTGGTGTAGTTGTTCTTTTATTTGGTTTTTGTATTACTGTCACTTGTCCACTTGTTTCTAATATTGCATATTCTACATCTCCTAAATTCATTACTCCATTTCCCCTAATTCGTTCTTGTAATTCATTTAATGTAAATCTTTCTTTTATTAAAGCATTTTCATCTATTTTACCTCTATAAATTAAGATTCTTGGCTTTCCACACATTATTTCTCTAATTCTCATACTTTTCATGTTTACAACAGATATTATTAAATGCATTATAAGCAATCCCATTATAGGAATAATTCCATTTCCTATTGGAATTCCAGGCTCTGCCATTGGTATTGTCGCCAAATCTGCTATCATTATAGAAATAGCCAATTCGAAAGGTTGAAGTTGTCCTATTTCTCTTTTTCCCATCAATCTCATAACAATAAGAACTATTATGTATAAAACTATAGACCTAAAAAAAGTTATTAACATTACAAAACTTCCTTTTCTTTTTTATTCTTTTTTATTTTCTACATTTTTTATAAATTTATACAAATTTGAATAATAAATTTTGATTTGTAAATAATATTTTTATAACCTTGAATTTTATTTTACATTATAAAAGTATAATAATACTTGAACAGAAAATCTTAAGGAGGTTTAAAATCATGTCAAATACTAATAGTGATACTAACACTGGAACATCTACAGTTTGGCAAGTTATTGGAAGATTAGTCGCTGCCGGAATAGTTCTAGCAATTACAGCTTTTTTTACACCTGGATTTACTATAAATAACTTTTGGTCTCTAGTTATCGCAGCAGTTGTTTTAACAGCATTGGATTATATAATAGTTAAATTTACAGGTCTTCATGCAAGTCCTTTTGGTAAAGGTTTTGTAGGTTTCGCTTTAGCAGCTGTTATTTTATATGTAACTCAATTCTTTGTAGCTGGATATACAATTTCATGGATGGCAGCAATAATTGGTGCATTAATATATGGTGTAATCGATTATTTTATTCCAGGCGACCAACAGATGTAATGGATTTTATCATTACAAAAAGACATCAAAATATTGTTTTAACTATTTAAACAATATCTTGATGTCTTCTTAAATTTTATCTACTATTTCAGATTTATTTTTGTAAATGCTGTTTTGATTTATTACTCCTCTTACAGAAGATAATGGATATATATTAGAATTTTTTCCAATAATAGTACCTGGATTTAATACGCTCCCACATCCTACTTCTACATTATCTCCTATCATTGCTCCTACTTTTTTCAAATTGGTTTTTATATTTTCGTTATCATTTTTTATAATTACTAGTGTTTTATCTGATTTAACATTTGATGTTATTGAACCTGCTCCCATATGTGATTTATGTCCTAATATAGAATCTCCTACATAATTATAATGAGGAACTAATGCTCCATTAAATAATATTACATTTTTTAATTCTGTTGAATTGCCAACAATTGCTTCATTTCCTATTATTGCATTTCCTCTAATAAAGGCACAATGCCTGATTTCTGCATTTTCTCCTATAATTGCAGGTCCATTAATATATGCACTTGGCATTATTTTAGCTGTTTTTGCAATCCAAATATTTTCTCCTTTTTTCTCATATATTTCTTTATCTAAACTATTTCCTAATTGTATTATATACTTACTTATTTCTGGTAAAGCCTCCCATGGGTACTCAAATTTTGATAGTAAATCTTTTGCAATTGTTTCATTTAAATTATATAAGTTTTTTATTTTACATTCTTCCATATTAACTCCTATTCCAGAATTTTTCATATAATTCTTTAGCTGTTTTAGGACTATCTACTCCTTCTTTATTTTTAACTGGTGCAAAATCATCTTCTCTTTTTCCTCTTAATATTGCAATATCATCAAAAAATTCAAAAGCATCGAAAATAAAAGATTCAAATTTATAAGAATTTGGCTCTGAAGGAATAACTTCTTTTCCACTTTCATCTATGTACGAATTTTTCTTATATGCACTGTGATACATTAACGGCTCTTTACTTACCTTTTCTATAGCTTCTATAGTATATAAATTACACATTATATGAGATTCTCCGTATTTTAACTCTCCCTCTGAATCAACTTCTTCAGCCATTTTAATTGGCAATTCTGAATACTCTATTACTTTTGGATGACCATTCATTTTGCAAAACACTCCAACCTTTTCATGTGGATTTGCTTTTACTACTGATTTTGAAGCTATTTGAACATTTTTATATTTTGCCATTCCAAGCAATGTGATATCAACCATTTTTAATAATGCATTATCAACACTACCTATAAATATCCATTTTATTCCTCTTTCTTTCATATCTGCCAAACAACCACTTGATCTTAAAGAAGAATAAGTTCCCCCATTTCCATCTGATGCTTCTTTTATTTTTAAGTCCTTTCCTATCATTAATTTACCTTGCTCATTAACTATTGGTAATTCACTTTGTGTAAATACTACTACATTATTTTTATCATATCCAAAATACGAATTTTTTTCAAGAAAATCTACTGTTTCTTTGTTATTTTCCTTGCTTGTCATTATGTACCATGGTATTCTTGCATTATATTCTCGATTTGCTTCTTTTAAATTTTCTGCTAGGATCTCAAATAAGTATTTTCCTTTTCCATAAACATCTAATTTAAATGTTCCTTTTGGTCCTGAATGTCCTAATCTTGTACCTTGCCCCCCAGCCATAGTAACTACTGCATACTGACCTTCTTTTACTATTTCTTCACCTAATTTATCAAATTGATTTTTCTGTTCTTGTGAAATTTTTTCTTTATCTAAATACTCTAATGGTTCTATTTTACTTTCTTTAAATTCTATTTGTTTTTTCGTATTATTATATAATTCAGTAATTTGATGAAAGTCTATGTTATCTATTTGTTTTATTAATTCTCTTCTTTTATCTTCATCTAATTTTTCTAATAAATCTATAACATGTTCTTGATTATACTCTCTTAAAATTTCTATTGTATTTTGCAATTTATCCATATTTATTTACTCCCTTAAGTTTTGATTTAATATTATATTATATGCTTTACAATGTATTCATTCTACCATATATAATTTATTTTCGCAAGTTTTTATAAAAAGAAGTCATATTCTAAAAAATTAACCCATATATATTAATAAAAGTTTGTCTATCAAGGAGGTTTTTTATAGATGGAAAATGTAGGATTATATCAGGATATTGCTAAGAGAACTGATGGTGATATTTATGTTGGTGTGGTTGGTCCTGTTCGAACAGGAAAATCTACATTTATAAAAAAATTCATGGATTTATTAGTTATTCCTAATATAGATAATGAATATAAAAAAGAAAGAGCAAAAGATGAACTACCTCAAAGTGCAGGTGGTCGTACTATTATGACTACAGAGCCAAAATTTATACCTAATGAAGCAATAGAGATTACAATAGATAAAAATCTAAAACTAAAAACAAGATTAGTTGATTGTGTTGGTTATTTAGTTGATGATGCAATTGGATATTTAGAAGATGATATGCCAAGAATGGTTAAAACGCCATGGTCTAATGATGAAATTCCTTTTGAAAAAGCTGCTGAAATTGGAACTAAAAAAGTTATTGAAGAACACTCTACAATTGGTATTTTAGTAACAACTGATGGATCAATAACAGATATACCTAGAGAAGATTATGTTAAAGCTGAAGAAAGAGTAGTTTCTGAATTAAAAGCATTAAATAAGCCATTTATAGTTTTGCTAAATTCTGACTCTCCTAATTCATCATCTACTCAAAATATGGCAAATGATTTAAGTGAAAAATATAATTCTACTGTATTACCAATAAATTGTGCTAATTTAACACTAGATGATATCAATAATATTTTTTCTAAAGTTTTATATGAATTTCCTTTAGAACAAATTAATATTAATTTTCCAAAATGGATGGATGGATTAGATTTTGATTATCCTATCAAATCAGAACTGTTTAATGATATTAAATCAGCATTAGATGATATAAATTCATTAAAAGATATACCTAATTGTATAAATAATATTCAAGAAACAAATATAATTTCAAAAACTTATATAGAAAATATTATGTTAGGCACTGGGCAAGCCAATATTACAATTATGTTAAAGGAAGAATTATTTTATAATGTTCTTTCAGAAATAACTAACATAGAGGTTAATAATGAAGGTGATTTATTTTCTATAATTAGTGATCTTTCTAAAACTAAAAAAGAGTATGATAAGGTTTCTTATGCACTCAAAGAAGCTAAAATGAAAGGTTATGGCATAGTTACACCTTCTATTGATGAATTAGTTTTAGATGAACCAGAAATAGTAAAACAAGGATCTAGATTTGGAGTTAAACTTCGTGCTACTGCTCCAAGTTTACATCTAATTAGAGCAAATATAGAAACCGAGGTTTCTCCTATTGTGGGCTCTGAAAAGCAATCAGAAGAACTCGTAAATTACTTGCTTTCAGGATTTGAAAATGACCCTAAAAAAATTTGGGAGTCAAATATATTTGGAAAAAATTTACATGAATTAGTAAATGAAGGTTTGCAAACAAAATTAAGTAAAATGCCAGAAGAAGCACAAATGAAACTTCAAGAAACTTTAGAAAGAATTGTTAATGAAGGTAGTGGCGGATTAATCTGTATAATTTTATAAATTAAAACGAGTAATTAGTTATTGTTAATTACTCGTTTTAAATGTTAACCTTTTAATAATCATTTGTACTTAAAGAAGGATAATTAAATTCTTTTCCTCCTTCTGTAAATTGCCTAGTTACTGTATGGTCTTTATTTATTGAGTTATATCCTTTAAGAAAATATTTATATCTTGCATCATTAGAAACATTTCCATTACCTATAACAACTGGATCATCCCAAGTTACATCTATAGCATACCAGTTACCATCTAATTGAACATAATTCCAAGAATGATTTTCAGTCTGTCCTTGTGAATTAGTAGCTTTTCCTACTACAATTATACTATTAACACCTGCTTTATCTAATAAATATTTGTATGATTTTGCATATCCTTCACAAACACATTCTCTATTTACTAAAGCTCCATATATATTGTAAATATTATCTTTAGAAACGCTTGAATCATATTCTAAATTTGCTACTAATAAATCATGTATTTTCTTAACTTTATCATATTGATTGCCCGTAGACTTCTCAAGTATCTGTTTTGCTACTGATTCTATTAATTTCTCACACTGTTCTATTTGTTCCTTAGATGAAAATCCATCTGCCAGATAATTTACTTGTTCTCCATTACTTATAAACACATTAAATGTTTTACCCTTCCTAGATGTAGTACTTTCTACATTTAGAAACATCTTATTAGGGTTTAAGTAAAATACATCTGGATTATCATATAAAAAAGATTCAATAGCTGATTGATAATAACTTCCTAATATCTCTTGCCCATCATCAGATGAAAGAATTTCGGAAAATGCGTTTCCAAATTGTATTGCATATGTACCTGTTTTCAAATTTTCTTTATTTTCGTATAAAGCACTATATATTATTTTAGATGACTTTTCTAATTGATTATAGAAATATTTATTTTTAATATTAGAAGTATTATATTGAATGTTTTGTTCATTTTGTTCTGACTGTATATTATTTAAACTATTATTTAAAATTTGTGGCGTTTCTACTTCTTGCTCTAAATTAATTTTTTGTTTATATGACTCTACTGTGTCGCCAAACCATTCTTCTACAGAACTTGCTGTATCTGATTTTATATAATCATTATATATATTAATTCCCAATATGACTATGCATGAAATTATTAAAATTACTATTATTGTTAACAAAACTGTTATAAATTTATCTTTCATTTGTATATCTCCAATTTTAATTTATATTCCATTTTTATTATAACATTTTTTATTTATAAAAGATAGATATTGGTATAAATTTTTATTTTTGGAAAATAATATTTATACTAATCTCTTTATATATTGGAGGAAATTAATGAAATTTAAACAAGTAATCAATAACATTTTTAAATATAATCCTCAAAAAAAGTACAATTTTTCACTTCTTCCTAATACAAATAATAATTCTTCACAAAAGTCAAATGAAGAAAAAAATAAAAATTTGTTTTCTAGCTTAAGTGTTAATTTAGATTATATAAAAACTAGATATAACACTTTAATTAATAGTGATATTGTGCTTCGTGAATTTATATTAAATGCACGTGGTAAACAATTTAAGGCATTTATTTTATATATAGATGGTATGGTAGATTCTAATTTAATAAATGATTTTGTATTAACACCTTTAATGCTCAGAAATCAAAACTCAGATTCTGCACAAAAACGTGTAATTTCAGAAGCAGTTACTAATAATATTACTGTTCGTAAAGTAAAAAAATTTAATTTAACAGATTATATTTACAACAATTTAATTCCTCAAAATGATGTAAAAAAAGTTACAGAATTTGGCGAAATTTGCTCAGGAGTTAATTCTGGTAATTGTGCTCTTTTCGTTGATACTATAGACACATGTTTTGATATTGATGTAAAAGGTTTTAAACAAAGAAGTGTTGATTCTCCTAACAATGAAATTGTTATAAAAGGTCCTCAAGAAGCTTTTGTTGAAAATATTAGAACAAATACCTCCATGCTTAGAAGAATTGCAAATAATGAAAATTTAATAATTGAAAGTATTGATGTTGGTGATGTTAGCAAAACAAACTGCGCTGTATGCTACATGGAGAACATTGCTAATAGTGATTTAGTAGCAGAGGTAAAATATAGAATAAATAATCTTGCTGTTGATTCTTTATTCTCTTGTGGTCAATTAGAGCAATTAATTGAAGATTCAAATGCATATGGAATACCTGAAATAATTAATACCGAAAGACCTGATAAAAGTGTCAAATATATATTGCAAGGAAGAGTAGTTGTTTTAGTTAATGGTTGTCCTTATGCACTTATTATGCCTGCAACCTTAATAGACTTTTTATCTTCGCCTGAAGATACTAATTTAAAACCGATATTCGGGAATTTTCTAAAATTTATAAGAATATTATCTGTGATAATAACTTTGTTATTACCTGGTATTTATATAGCTGTAACTAGCTTTCACCAAGAAATATTACCAACAGAACTTCTTTTTTCGATATTAGGCTCAAGAAATAACGTTCCATTCCCAGTAATTTTCGAATTATTACTTATGGAAATATCTTTCGAGTTAATAAGAGAAGCCGGATTAAGAGTTCCTTCCCCTGTAGGTCCAACTATTGGAATTGTTGGTGCCTTGGTTTTAGGTGATGCTGCTGTAAATGCAAATATAGTTAGTCCATTTCTAATTATTATTGTTGCCATAACTGGAATCTCATCTTTTGCTATACCTGAGTTTTCTTTTGGTTTTCATTTAAGAATCTTTAGATTTATATTTATTGCTTTAGGATTTATTGCAGGGTTTTTAGGAATAGGCTTAGGTTTATCTGCTTATGCAACAATGTTATGTAGTATGAAATCATTTGGTGTACCATATACTGTCCCATTTGCTCCTGTCACACCTAGTCAATCAAATGGTTACTTTATTCCTCCTATTTGGAAACAAGAATATAGAGCTAAATTTTTATCACCTAAAAAAGAAAAAGCACAGCAAAAAATAAGTATGAAGTGGAAATATGAAAGGAATGAAAATAATGAATAATACTAAACTTGGTAATTTTGAAGCAATTGCACTTATTCTTACTATAATAATAAACCATACTATTTTAAATTTACCAAAAGCATTAGTAGATACTACAAAGTCTTCTACTATATTAAATTTATTTTATGTAAGTATAATTGCAATAATTATTGCAACAGTTATTTATAGACTTTTTAAAAATTTTCCTGGACTTGATTTACTTGATATTTCAAGTTATTTAGGGGGTAACTTTTTAAAAGTATTTATTGGAATCTTATTTTTTGCTTATTTTATAATATCCTCGTCTACATTACTAAGGTGTTTTTGTAACAATTTACAAACATTATATTATCCATGGACTAGTATTGTTTTCATTATATTATTATTTGTTATTGCATTGATGGTAAACGGTCATCTTAGTTTTAATGCAACAATTAGAAGTAATTTGTTTATTATTCCTATGGTTTTAATCAGTGTTGTATTTCTTTTTATAGCAAATATTCAAAATTTCTCTATTCATAGGATCTTTCCACTTTTAGGAGAAGGTCTTAGTACAACATTTTTTTCTGGAATTAGCAATTTATTTGCATTTGGAGGATTGGCTTTCTTATATTTCATTCCTCCATATTTAAAAGAAACAAAGGATTTTCATAAAGTTACAATATTATCAATAATATTATCAGCATTATATTTGTTATTTAGCGTATCAACACTTTTATTTATGTTTAACTCGTTTTCAGAAACCTCTAAAGTAATGCCTCTTTATGACGCTGTAAGATATATCGATTTTGGTACATTTTTCCAAAGATTAGATGCAATATTTCTTCTTATATGGATAATGTCTTTTATATCTTATTTAAGTATAGTTACTAAATTTTCCTTAGATATTTTTAAAAAACTATCTAATATAAAAAATGAAAAGAACTTAGTATTTTCAATATCATTACTTATTTTAGCAATTACTTTAATTTTTAAAAATACATCTATGCTAAATTTTTTTGAAAATACTTTATATAAATATATTTTCTTCATACTAGTAATCTTTATAAGTATAAGTATATTAATTTTTGCTAATATAAAAAAACGGATTAACAAAAGAATAGTAGGCTGATTAATATTTATAAAATTTAAGGAGGAAAAAAAGTGAATAATAGAAAATGGAAATATTTATTTATTTTTATTATATTTCTTATATTAATTTATACATTTTCAGGTTCATATACAGCAAATTCTATGGATAACTTAGCTTATGTTGTAGCAATTGGAATAGATGCTTCTGAAAATGATAAAATGAAAGTAAGTTTCCAATTTATTCCAAACTCTGCAATGACTACCGAAGGAGGATCATCTGACGATTCAGAGCCAATTGTAAATACTGTTGAAAGTTCATCTATAGAAACTGCTATCAACTTAATGAACGTTTATATTGGAAAAGAATTAAATTTAGCACACTGCAAAGTTATTGTATTTTCAGAAGAATTTGCTAAAAATGGAGTTTCTACTACTATTTACACATTAACTAATAATACTGAACTTAGACCTTCTACAAATATAATAATTAGTCGTTGCAACGCAGATTACTATATAAAAAATTCAAAGCCTAGTTTAGAAACTTTAGTTACTAGATATTATGATATATTTCCTAACTCTAGCAAATACACTGGATATACTGCTAATGTAACAATAGGTGATTTCTATAATAGAATTTTATGTGATACTTGTCAATGTACTGCAATACTTGGTGGCACAAATTCTAATAATAATTCTGCCAACACTAAAAATGATTCAGATATCATTTCTGATGAATCATCAATATCAGGTAAAAGAGAAACAGAAAATATTGGTTTAGCAATTTTTAACGGTGATAAACTGGTTGGAGAATTAAATGCCATAGAAACTTTATGTCATTTAATTAATACTAATGATGTTTCTACTTTCATTTTATCTGTACCAAATCCAAATGATGAAACACAAATGTTGGATATATCAATGTCCCATAAAAGAAAAGATAAGGTATATGTTGATACTTCTAGCGGTACTCCTTATATATCTTTAAATATTAAATTAACAGGTAAAATTCTAACTGTTACTTCTGATTCAAATTATATTGACGAAAATAATCTTAAATCAATAGGTAATTATACTAATAGTTATTTGGAATCAACTATATCTAATTATCTATATAAAACATCTAAAGAATTTAAAAGCGACATAGATAGTTTTGGTAGATACGCTATAAGAAAATTTTTAACTGAGGATGATTGGAATAATTATGATTGGTTTAATAAATATAAAGATGCATTTTTTAATGTAACTGTAGATGCTGATATAAAATCAAGTCATCTTCTTACAGAAAGTTAAAATGAGGTGATTTTTTGAGTAATACTTTTATTAATTTAATTTTTAGTTTTTTTACTGTTTTTATTCTTATAAAAACTATTAGTTATGGTATGTATGAAATTAAGAATGAAAAAAATTTATTGGGTGGAATTTGTGTAATTAGTTTTTGTCTTGCTTCTGTAGTATTTTCTAATATTATGTTTTGGATTAATTAGTAAATTAATATAAAAGAATTATGTTTTTTCCTTTACAAAATCTAATAACTAATATAAAATATAATCAATATATTTTAATAATTTTGGAATACTAAAGAAGGATGATTTTGGAGGGAAAAACTAATGAAAAAGAAAAAAGAATTAAGCTATAAAGATTTAAAAATGACATGTGATTCTAACTTATTTCATTTTGAAACAACTGAAGAATTAGAATCAATAGATACAGGAATTGGTCAAGCTCGTGGAATTAAAGCAATGGAATTTGGTGTTAATGTTAATGTAAAAGGATATAATCTTTACATCGAAGGTCCAAGTGGCGTTGGTAAAACAATGTATACCAAAAATTACTTGGAAAAAATTGCTAGTAAGAAAAAGGTACCATTAGATTGGTGTTATATATATAATTTTGAAAATCCTAATGAACCTATAGCTGTTAGCTTACCTGCGGGACAAGGTAAAGAATTTAAGGAAGCTATGGAAGGTTTTATTACAGAGATTAAAAAAGATATTAAAAAAACTTTTAATGCAGATGATTTTGAAAAAGAGAAAAAACTTATAAAGCAAGAATTTGAAGAAAAAAGAAATACTTTAATGGATACATTAACTGACGAAGCTTTAAAATTTGGATTTCAAGTTAAATCTTCTCAAAATGGTATTTACATGATGCCTGTTATTGACGGAAATGCTGTAGAAGAAGAAGAATTTGAAAAATTAGATGAAGAAGTAAAAAAAGAGTTTGAAGAAAAATCTGTAATAGTCCAAGAAAAAATAATGGATGTTATTGGACAAATAAAACAAATTGAGCGTCAATCTGATAAAAAAATATCGGAATGGCAATCTAATGTCGCTTTGCTTACTGTAAATGTTCATATTAATTATCTAAAATCAAAATATAAAAAATATAAAAAAATAAATAAGTTTTTAAATGATATTAAAAAAGACATACTAAAAAATGTATCTCTTTTTCTTGTTGATGAAACACAGGGGCAACAAAATAATCAACAACCACCTGTAAATAAACAGCCAGACCCTTCTTTAAATTACAGAGTTAATTTGTTTGTAGATAATAGTAATCGTGAAGGTGCACCAGTTATAATGGATTACGATTATAGTTATCATAATATTTTTGGAAAACTAGAATATGAAAATTATTATGGATCTCTAAAAACAGATTATACTATGTTAAAACCTGGACTTCTACATCAAGCAAATGGAGGATATATAATATTTCAAGCACAAGATTTATTAACAAATGGTATTTGTTATGAAGCTCTAAAAAAAGCTTTAAGAATTAAACAGATTGGTATAGAAAACACTGCGGACCAGCGTTCATCAATGGTTATGGTTTCTTTAAAACCAGAGCCAATACCACTTGACTTAAAAGTTTTATTAGTTGGAAATAGTAATATATATCATTCTCTTTTAGCAATGGATTCAGATTTTAAAAAATTATTTAAAATTAAAGTTGAATTTGAAGATGATGCACCAATAACAGAAGATAATGTAAATAAATTAGCAAGATTCGTTCATGGTTTTTGTGAACAAGAAGGTCTTCCCCATTTAGATAAATCTGCTATGGCTAAAATTGTTGAATATTCTTCAAGATTAGCTGGAGATAATGATAAGTTATCTACTAGGTTTAATGATTTATCACAAATAGTTGGTGAAGCTGCTACTTGGGCTAGACTTTCTAAATCTAAAGTAGTAACAGAAAAATTCGTTGCTAAAGCTTTAGAAGAAAGAGTTGATAGAGTTAAAAAATATGATTCTAAATATTTAGAGATGATAAAAGAAAATTCACTTTTAATAAATACATCAGGCTCTGAAATTGGTGAAATAAATGGATTAACAGTAATGACTATTGGAGATTATACATTTGGTAAACCAGCCAAAATAACTGTTAACACATATACTGGAAAAAACGGAATTATTAATATTGAAAGAGAAGTTGAGCTTTCTGGCTCTTCTCATTCTAAAGGTGTATTAATCCTTTCTGGATATCTAGGAGAAATGTTTGCACAAGATATGCCTCTTTGCTTAACTGCAAGTATTTGCTTTGAACAGCTATATAATGGAGTTGATGGCGATAGTGCATCAAGTACAGAATTATATGGACTACTTTCTAGTTTATCTGGTATTCCTATAAATCAGTCAATAGCTGTTACTGGCTCAGTAAATCAAAAGGGTCATATACAACCTATTGGAGGAGTTAACGAAAAAATTGAAGGTTTCTTCCAAATATGTAAAATGCGTGGTTTAGATGGAACACATGGAGTTATGATCCCTGTTCAAAATGTTAAAAATTTACAACTTTCAGATGAAGTTGTTGAAGCTGTTAAAAATAAACAATTCCATATTTACTCTATTTCAACTATTGAAGAAGGAATTGAAGTTTTAACAGGTGTACCTGCTGGTAAAAAGGATAAAGATGGACATTTTCCAGCTGGAACTATTAATCATTTAGTTTATGAAAAACTAAAAAAATATTCTGAAGTTAGTCAAAATAAAGAATAAATGCAATACAAACTAAAAATAGCCATTTCAATGGCTATTTTTAAGTTTAATTTATTCATCTTTTTTGTCTTCTTCTGTTGTAGCTGTTTCTTCAACTGGTTCTTCTGCTTTTTCTTCAACCTCTACTTTTTCTTTTTTAGCTGAATCCTCTGCTTTAACTTCTTCATTTTTTTCTTCTTTTGCTTCTTCAGCTGATTCTTCTGATTTAACTTCTTCAGCCTTTTCTTCTTTTACTGTATCTTCTTTTGCATCTTCTGCTACTGGATCTGATACTTCTTGAACATCTGTTGTTTCTTCTACTGGTGTGTCAACTGTTTCTGCAGTTTCTATAGCTTCTACTACTTCCTCTGCTGGCTCTTCTCCTAATTCTTCTTTTACAATAATTTCTTTATCTTCAATTCTAGCTCCTATCTTTTCTTTAGTCTTAGCAGCTTTACCAATTCTATCTCTTAGGTAGTATAGTTTAGCACGTCTTGCTTTACCTACTCTTACTAATTCTACTTTTTCTACTAATGGAGAATGTATTAAAAATGTTTTTTCAACACCTACACCATAAGATGTTTTTCTTACTGTAAATGTTTCATTTACTCCTCCACCTTGTTTTTTAATTATAATTCCTTCAAATACTTGAATTCTTTCTTTGTTTCCTTCTTTTATTCTTACATGAACTTTTACTGTATTTCCAACTTTTAAATCTGGAATTTTATTTTTTAATTGTTCATGTTCAATAGATTTTATTATATCCATTTTAGAAATTTCCTCCTTCTTTTTTATGAGCGGTGCTTTATAGCACTTCACTTAATTTTTTTAACATTTCTTTTTCTTCTCGTGACATATCTATTTTTTTTAGAAGTTCTGGTCTTTTCAAATATGTATTTTTCAAAGATTGTTCCCTTCTCCATTTTTTTATATTTTGATGATTACCTGACCTTAAAACTTCTGGTACATTTTGATCTTTGAATGTTTCTGGTCTTGTATATTGTGGGTATTCTAGTAATCCATTAGAAAATGATTCTTCTCCGATTGATTCTTTTGTTATAACACCTTCTACATATCTACAAACTGAGTCTATAAGTACCATTGCTGGAATTTCTCCACCTGTTAGTACATAATCTCCTATAGATATTTCTTCATCTACAATCTCATTAATTATTCTTTGATCAATTCCTTCATAATGCCCACATAAAAGAATTAAATGTTTTTCTTTACTTAATTTTTCTACTTTTTCTTGATTTAGTACATTTCCTTGTGGCGACATATATATTACTTTAGCATTATCTTTATTTTTTATAGAGCAATAACTATCATATACAACATCGGCCTTCATTACCATTCCAGCCCCACCACCATATGGAGTATCGTCAACTTTTTTGTGTTTATCTTTTGAAAAGTCTCTAATATTTATTAAGTTAATATCTATTAGATTATTTTCTTGTGCTCTTCCTAAAATGCTATGTTCTAATGAAGCAAACATTTCTGGAAAAATCGTTAAAACATCAAATTTCATCTTTTCCTCCATTTATACTAATCCTTTTAAAAGATGAACTATTATCTTTTTATTTTCTACACTTATTTCTTTTATTACTTCAGCTATTGCTGGAAGTAATACTTGTTTTCCTAATTCATCTTTTACTACATATATGTCATTACTTCCTGTATTAAAGATATCTTCTAATCTTCCTAAAAGTACACCTTCTTCTGTGTACACTTCTAGCCCGATTAAATCGACTATAAAATATGCATCTTCTTCAAGTGGAATACTATCTTTTCTATCAATCTTTAAATATGATTCTCGAAGTAAATTTGCTTCTTCTAACTTGTTAATTCCTTTAAATTTAATTAATACCATATTTTTGTGATATTTTACTTCCTCAATTTCATATTCTTTAATTTCTTTTTTAGTTTTAACATATACTTTTTCTAAATTGTCAAATCTTTTTATATCATCTGTAAAAGGTATTACTTTAACAAAACCCTTTATTCCAAATGTATTTATTATTTGACCAATTTCTAACATTTCTTGCATAATTAATTACTCCAAATTATCCAATAAATTCAATTGTTACTCTTTTTTGTTCTTTAGTAGCTACTGCTTTTACAAGTGTTCTAATAGCCTTTGCAAGTCTTCCTTGTTTTCCTATTACTTTTCCCATATCACTTTCAGCTACTTTGATTTCATATACTATTGATTTTTCACCTTGTACTTCATTAATTTCTACATCCTCTTTATTATCAACTAAATTTAATATTATTGTTTCTATAATTTCTTTCATTTCCATTCCTCCAATAACTTACTAAAGAATTATTTTGTGTAATATTTTATGCTTTTTCTATTAAAAATTTAACTGTGTCTGTTGGTTTTGCACCATTTTTTATCCATTGCTCAACTTTTTCTTTATCTAAAACTATTGTTGCTGGATCTGTCATAGGATCATATGTTCCAAGTTTTTCTATTATTTTACCATCTCTTGGAGATCTTGAATCTGCAACTACTATGTGATAGAAAGGAGCTTTTTTCTTTCCTTCTCTTTGTAATCTAATTTTTACCATTAAATTCACCTCCCTAATATTTGCTAAATATATATTTTAAAATTTAATATCTAATTTATTATGAAAAACTACATTTTGAAATTCTTTAAGTCATCCATATTTATATTTTTCATCATGTTTTTCATACCTTTTCCTGATTTCATCTTTTTCATCATTTTTTGAGTCATTTCAAAAGATTTTATAAATTTATTTATGTCTTGTACTGTTGTTCCGCTTCCTTTAGCAATTCTTTGTCTTCTACTAGCATTTAAAAGCCTAACATCTCTTTTTTCTGCTTTTGTCATTGAACAAATCATTGCTTCTATTTTTACAAATTCTTTATCATCGACTTTTAAATCTTTGATTTGATTCATTCCTGGTATCATTTTAAGCAAAGATGAAAATGATCCCATTTTTTTTACTTGTCTTATTTGAGCCAAATAATCATCTAAATCCCATTCTTTTTTTCTCAATTGTTTTTCTAGTTTTTCTGCTTCTTCTTCGTTAAATGATTCTTCTGCTTTTTCTATTACTGAAAGAATATCTCCCATGCCTAATATTCTTGATGCCATTCTTTCTGGATGAAATACTTCTATGTCACTTAATTTTTCTCCAGTTGCTGCAAATTTTATAGGTCTTCTAGTAACTTTTTTTACTGATAATGCAGCTCCACCACGAGTGTCTCCATCTAATTTTGTTAAAACAACTCCATCGATTCCGGACTGCTTCATTAAATTTTTCTGATACATTTACTGCATCTTGACCTGTCATTGCATCAACTACAAGTAAAATCTCATGTGGCTTTATGTTTGTTTTTAAATTTTTTAATTCTTCCATTAATTCTTCATCTATATGTAATCTACCTGCTGTATCTAATATTACAACATCATTTAATTTAGATATTGCTTGCGACATCGCTTGTCTTGCAATTTTTACAACATCTTTAGTTTCTTCATTACTAAATACTGGTACATTTAATTGTTTTCCTACTACTTGAAGTTGTTTTATAGCTGCTGGTCTATATACATCACAAGCAACTAACAATGGCTTTTTACCTTGTTTTCTTAATAAATTTGCAAGCTTACCTGCTGTTGTTGTTTTACCAGATCCTTGCAAACCTACAAGCATAATTACTGTTGGTGGATTTGGTGTAAAATTAATTTTACTTTCTGTTCCTCCCAATAATTGTATTAATTCATCTTTAACAATTTTTACAACTTGTTGTCCAGGTGTTAAAGATTTTAGAACAGATTCTCCTAATGCTTTCTCTTGTATTGCCAAATTAAATTCTTTAACTATTTTGTAATTTACATCTGCTTCTAAAAGAGCAAGTTTAACTTCTCTTAGCATTTCTTTTAAATCTGATTCTGTTATACGGGTTTTACCTCTTAATTTTCTTGTTATTTCTTGCAATCTAGAAGATAATCCTTCAAAAGCCATATTTCCTCCTAACTACATTGTTTTACACTAAACAACTTAACTCTTTTTTGATACTATTTAAAATACTCTCTACTTGTTTATCTGTCGATGTATCTTCAATTTTTGTTATTTCTGATAGAATCTTTTGTATCTGTTTTTCTTGATTTACTATCTTTTTCATAAACAATAGCTTTTCTTCGTATTCGAAAAGTTTTTTCTCCCCTTTCTTTATGATATCTCTAACAGCTTGTCTAGTAATGTTATTATTTTCTGCTATTTCTGATAAAGATAAATCATTATTATAGTAGTCATTTAAAAACTCAAATTGTTTTTCAGTTAAAAGCTTGCCATATAGTTGGCATAACATACTTATTTTAACTTTTTCTTCCATTTTTACTACCTCTTATTTTGTAATGCTAATATACTTTACACCATTTTTATCTATTTGTCAATAGTTTACAAGAAAAAAGTGCTAAAATTAGCACTTTTTCTAAATTTACTATTGTTGTTATTTTCATATTTTTATTTAGTTATTAGTAATTGACCTAATGGTTTTCCTTCATTTAATCGCTTTATTGTCTCTGCAAATAGTGGTGCAATAGATAATACAGTTATTTTGTCTAGTTTCTTTTCATCAGTTAATGGTACTGTATTACTAAGAATAACCTCAGTAATATTAGATTTTTTTATTCTTTCTATTGCAGGTCCTGAAAGAATTCCGTGTGTTGCTCCTACAAATATTTGCTTTGCTTTATTTTTTTCTAAAACCTTAACTGTTTCCATTATTGAGCCTGCTGTATCAATTTCATCATCAAATATTATTGCACTTTTTCCAGTAACATCTCCAATAACATTGCTTGCAATTGCTTTATCATCATTTGCATCTCTTCTTTTATCAATTAAAGCCAATGGACATTTTAGATATTCTGAATATTTGTATGCTTTTTTTGAACTTCCTGCATCTGTTGCAACAACTACCATATCATCTAATTTTTTATCTTTTATATACTCTTGCAACAACTTTTGTGCACTTAATCTATCACAAATTATATTATTAAAATATGCTTGTATTGCTGGATTATGTAAGTCACATGTAATGACTCTCGTTGCTCCAGCCGCTTCTATTATTGATGCCATTAATTTAGCTGTTATTGGAACTCTTGGTTGATCTTTTTTATCAGATCTTGAATATGGAAAGTATGGTAACACTACGTTTATTTTAACAGCTGATGCTCTTTTTAATGCATCTATTGCAATTAATAATTCCATTATTCTTTCATTTATTGGTGGCTTCATAGTTTGTACTAAATATACATCTTGATCTCTAACAGTTTCTAAAACTTGTACAAATGTATTATCATTTTTAAACTTCATAAAACTTATTTTTCCCATGTCTAATTTTAAATAATCACATATTTCTTTAGTAAAATCTTCTGCTGTATTACAAGCAAATATTTTAATATTTTTCATAAATATCCTCCTTAATTTTCTTCTGTTTAATTTAATCATAAATTTCTACAATTTTCAACAATTATTATAAAAAACCGAAACCAAGATTTTACTAAAGTATAACTTATCCGTATGCATTTAGAAATGCTACGGCTAAGAAATGTACGCAGTGGAAACTGCTACAAAATCTAACTTCCGCCATAATTATCTAGTACGGAAAGTTATGCCACTGGCATAACTTTCTTACTATATAAAAAAATATAGACACAAGAACGGAGTTTTTGTCGTATAGACAAAACTCCGTTCTCATGTCTTTCCAATGTCTTTATTATTTTCTTAATTCTCCTCCGCATTTTTTTGAAACTGTTTCTATTATTTTGTCTATAACAACATTAACTTCTTCATCTGTTAATGTTTTTTTGCTGTCTTCAAAGTTTAATGAATATGCTATTGATTTTTTATCTATCCCTATATTTATTCCTGTATATACATCAAATGCTTCTATTTCTTTTAATAAAGAGCCTCCTCCTGTTTTTATTGCTTTTTGAATTTCTCTTGAAGATAAGGTTTTATCTACAATAAATGCTATATCTTTTTTTACTCCTGGGAATTTTGAAATTTCTTTATATTTCATCTTTCCAACTTTTTTCTTAAATAATTCATCTAGATTTATTTCTAATACAAATACATCTTCTTTTTCTATACTTGGATGTATTTTTCCAATTATACCTACTATACTACCATTTACATTTATATGTGCTGATTGTCCTGGATGCATCTGTTCTGGTAAATCACCTTTTACTTCAAAAGTATATCTTCCTTCATATCCTAAATAGTTTAAAACTTCTTCTGCTACACCTTTAATTATATAAAAATCTACATTTTTAGTATTATCTAATCCTAAATAATACTTTCCACTCATTAAACAACATAATTTATTATCTTCTCCATATGTATTGTCCTTTTTGTAAAAGCCTTTTCCTATTTCGAAAATTGATACATCATTTTGATTTCTTGCCTTGTTATATTCATATATTTTATATAATGATGGTATCATACTATATCTTAGAGTATTTCTATCTTCAGTTATTGGATCTAATAATTTTAATTCTTCAAACTTATCTGTTGTAAATTTTTTTACCTCTTTATCATTTATTAATATATATGATAAAGTCTCATTTAAACCAAGTGATATCATTTTATTTCTGATTTCACGCATTGTTCTGTCATAGCTTCCTTGCTTCATATCTACTACTGGCAGTTTTCCTTCTATGTTATCAACACCATATATACGGCTAACTTCTTCTATTAAATCTTCTTTAATAGATATATCTAATCTTCTACTTGGAACACTTACAACTACACTTTCTTTTTTGGCTTCGTAATTAAATCCTAATTTTCTAAATACATTTAATATTTCTTCTTTAGGTATAGTTGTTCCTAAAACGTCATTTACATTTTGATATGATACTTCTACTTTTTTATCTTCATTATTTGTTGTATCATATACAACTTTTCCTGTAACAATTGTTGCATCTGCATATTTTTCTAATAATGTACATGCTCTTTCTATTGCCATATATGTTCTTTTGGGGTCTAAACCTTTTTCAAATCTGTTACTTGCTTCGCTTCTTAAAATTTTATTAGATGTTTTTCTTACTTTAACTGAATCAAATATTGCTGATTCTATTACGATATTTTTTGTTGTATCTTCTACTTCTGTGTCTAATCCTCCCATTACACCTGCTAATCCTATTGATTTTTCGTCTGTTGCTATAACTATATCTTCTATACCTAAAATTCTTTCTGTTTCATCTAATGTAGTTAATTTCTCGTTTTTTTCTGCCATTCTAACTACAATTTTATTTCCTAATCTATCTGCATCATAAAAATGTAGTGGTTGCCCAACTTCTAACATAACATAGTTGCTTATATCTACAACATTGTTTATTGGTCTTATTCCTGATGCTATTAATCTACTTTTTATAAATTTAGGACTTTCTTTTATTGTTACATTTAAAACCTTTTTTGCTAAAAATAAAGAACAATTTTCAGTTTGAACATCAACTGTAAAGTTGTTATTCACATCTTCTCCTTCTTCTGTGTATTTTATTTCTATTTCCTTAGGTTTTTTATCATATATAGCTCCTATTTCTTGTGCCATTCCTAAAATACTTAGTAAATCTCCTCTGTTTGCAGTTAATTCAAAATCTATTACCTCGTCATCTAATCCTAAATATTTTATTGGATCTTCTCCTATAACTGCATCTTCTCCAAGTTCTGCAATTCCATCTTTATCTACTTGTGTCAAAAATTTACTTTCTAGCCCTAACTCTGCTATTGAACACATCATTCCATTTGATTCTTCGCCTCTAATTTTACCTTTTTTTATTGTTCCTCCTGGAAGTTCTGCTCCATCTTGTGCTACTATTACTTTTATTCCTACTCTAGCATTTGGTGCCCCACAAACAATATCCAATACTTCTTTTCCTATATCTACTTTGCATAAATGTAAATGGTCAGAATCTGGATGGTCTTTACATTCTTTTATTTGACCTATTACTAATTTTGTTGCATTTATTAATTTTTCTGCTGAATCATATTCATTTCCAACTCTTGTCATATCTTCTGCTAAAGTTTCAACATCTACATCTATGTCTATGTAATCTTTTACAAAATTTGTACTTAATTTCATTTATTCTTCATCCTTTCTGTCAAACTGCCTTAAAAATCTCACATCATTTGTGTATAAATATCTCATATCTGTTATTCCATATTTAAACATTGCCAATCTTTCTAACCCTGTTCCAAATGCAAATCCACCGTATTCTTCTGGATTATAACCATTCATTTTTAATACATTTGGATGTACAATTCCTGCTCCTAATACTTCTATCCATCCTGTTTGTTTACACAAGTTACACCCTTTTCCTCCACATTTAAAACAACTTACATCTACTTCATATGATGGCTCTGTAAATGGGAAATAACTTGGTCTAAATCTTAGCTCACAGTTTTTTCCTATTAATTTTTTAACAAATACTTCTAATGTTCCTTTTAAATCTGCTAAAGAAACATTTTTATCTTTTTTATCAATTACTAAACCTTCAACTTGACCAAATTGATGTGAGTGTGTTGCATCATCTTCTCTTCTATATGTTTTACCTGCACATATCATTCTTATTGGCTCTTTTCCACCTTTTGCAAGCATTGTTCTTGCTTGAACTGCAGATGTTTGTGTTCTTAATAAATACTCTTCTGTTATATAAAAACTGTCTTGCATATCTCTTGCAGGATGCCCTTTTGGTAAGTTTAGTCTTTCAAAGCAAAATTCATCTGTTTCAAGTTCTGGACCTGAAACAACATCATATCCCATAGATACGAATAAATCTTCTATTTCTTCTATTACCCTGTTTACAGGATGTTTACTTCCTCTTTTTATTTTTGTACTTGGAAGTGTAATATCTATTGTTTCTTTTTCTAATTTTTGTTGTAGTTCTTTTGCTTTAAATTCTTCTTCCTTTTCTTTTATTTTACTTTCTATTTCGTTTCTAACATTATTTACTAGTTCACCGATTTTAGGTCTTTCTTCAGGTGAAAGTGCTCCCATTCCTCTTAATACTTGAGTAAGTTCACCTTTTTTTCCTAAAATTTGTACTTTAACATCATTTAATAATTTTGAATCTTTTGCTTCTTGAATTTTCTGTAATGTCATTTCTTTAATTTTACTAATTTGTTCTTGCATCTTTATTCCCCTTTCTTTATTATAATTTTCATATATTGTAGAGTAATCATGCGTGCTTGAAAAATCGCCCTATATATAACATAGGACGATTATACATTCGTGGTACCACCTAATTTTATTAATTAAATTAACCTCATTATAGTTTTAACGGTTCAACCGCTTCTTTCTACTCTTTCTCAATTTAAAAAGAAGACCAAAAAAGTGAAATTTCTATATATTTAATATAAATGGCTTTCAGCTATAACCATTTTCTCTGAAAATATTTTTATAATATATGTACTTTGCTTTTTTATAGGCTTTTATTTAATATTATAAATATTAACACACTTTCGTGAATTTTGCAACTAATTTAACAATAAAATTTTACTTCATCAACACAAAAATGCTCTTTCCATTTAGCCACGATTAAAAAATATTGTGCAGATATAATCTCTAATAAATAATTTATTTCATTCTGAGGTATTTGACTATTATTATGAGCTAATATGCAACCGCCACTTTTAGTGAGCCATACTTTTGTCGAACTTGATGTTGGCTTTCCTTTTGAAATATGTATATGTATTGGTTCATTATTCTCATTTGACCAAAAATAAATTTTATATCCGCATAATTTCAAATATACTAGGCAATTTTAATTCCTCCCTCTTTAGCATACTTATAAAATAAATGTGCATTATGCTTAAGGAATTTTTCAAATTCTTTAATTTTTTCTTCTGAATATCCCTCTATTTTTATCCATCTATATGTTGGTAACTCACATCTTGCTGTATAAAAACCATTTTCAGTTGGTTTTTCAAAATGAATTTCTATAAATTCCTTTTCTTCTTTTTTTATTATTTGTTAAAATGTAACTTCAGTTTCATCTTCAA
>CAOPQH010000009.1 GCA_948505485.1 uncultured Clostridia bacterium | reverse complement strand
CACTACTATATTTTATAGTAGTTATCGTTAAAAGTCAATATATAATAAAAAAATAATTGCATTTAATTCGTTTGTGTTTCTTGTAAAAAAATAGATTAGTTGCACTGAACTAATCTATTTGTATAACTGCCTGTCGTACAAAAAAGACTGTCATTACTGACAATCTTTTCGGTAAATTACTATTAGTCGAGATGATTATATCACATTGTGCATTTTCTGTATAATTTTTTGCTGTTTTCCTCAATTCGACAATGTTCGACACATTTTTCTGCTGAAAGTATTGAAATGGGTACAAAAAAAGAAGTTTACAGTATTGAATTGACATAATTTTTGTGATATAATGTTGGAAAAAAATTGAAATAATACATTTGTGAGGCTAAATTATGGTTAATGTACTTATCGGCAATAAGAATACACGTGAAATTGATATTCTTTGTCAAGAACTTGCAAATGAAAAAAATTATAGGGTTGATAATGCCATTACTGGATATGATGCAATATCTATGTATTGGAAAGTAAATCCAGACATTTTAGTTTTAGACAATAATTTATCTGATATATCACTTGAAGATATAGTAAATAGATTGTCTAGTAGTCCTGTAGAGAGAAAAAGATGTAATACTATTTTAACATTATCGCCACACTATAGTATGAAACTTAATAATGTTGCTAAAATTAATGAAATCTTATACAAGCCTATTCAAAGTAACGAATTGGTTGAAGCAATAAAAATGTTGTCTATTGATTATAATACTCCAGATATAGAATTTGGAGAGATTGACTGGCTTTTGCAATCTCTTAATTTTAATTGTATGTCATCTGGATATAGGTATATGAAGGATGCTATTATTTACTGCTACTATAGACCTGATCAATTAGAATTTTTAAATACTGTTTTAAAGTATCTCGCTTATAAGTATAATGTTCCAGAAACAAGAGTTAGAGATTCTTTGAAAAGTTGTATAAGACCATTTAATAATACTAATGTGTATAGTTGTTCAAATGATTTATACAAGGTTTTGTATAATAATGGTGATAAATTATCACTTAAAGATTTTATAGAAAGAATAGTATTCTACTTAATAAAAGTAAAAAGAAAAGATAGATTGTTCTAATCATTAGAATATCTACCTTTTTTTATTAGAATTTTTTATTTAAAATTTCCTTATAATTTTCTATTATTCCATTATATCTTATTTCAGTTTGTTCTCTTATTATTGTATTCATTTTATCTCCAATAGCATTTCTTGCCTCCAGGTATTCTTCTTTTGGTATATCTGGTGCTATTATATTAAATGTTGGAACATTCTCATTTAAAGTCTGCTTTGATTTTTTTATTATATCAATACCTTTCATATCTGAATTAAAATCATATTTTGTAAATACCATTTCTGGCTTTAATTCAACTATTTTATTGTAAGTATCTTCTGGAGTTTTAGCAACTGCCACTATATCTACATCTTTTCTCTTACTTAATATATCTACAATTTTATTTTTTACTAATTCATCATCATAAGCAATAATAGTTCTAATTTTATCTCCAGTTGTTTTCCCTTCCCAATCAAGTTCTTTCCAAACTTTTTCATCTTGTTTTGGCTTAAATGAACAGCAAACTGGTACATATTTTCCAAATTTATTATGTTTGAATTGTGTTGCACAAGGTGTATTTTTATCTAATTCTATTCCTCTTAATTCGTTTGTTGGAGAATTATCCCATTCGATTTTATTATCATAGTATCTTGCTATTCCGATATGGTGTTCCTATAAGAAGTGGGCAAATTCTTAATATTCCATTAGGATGTACTAATATGCTACTTCTAGTCTTGCACACACAAAATCCATAATATTCTGGATTTCTTAAAAATCTTTCTTTTGTTGTAAAAGATGATGGGATTCTTACAGGAATTGAATATTCTTTATTTTCAACCTTGTTTTCTATTTCCTCTTTTACCTTAAACCAATCATCTATTGTAATATCAATATTTCCTGTAAAGTGATCTCTAGGTACACCTGTTTTAAAAAGATTATGGAAGTTCATCTTTTCTATACCTAATTCTTCTGCAAACTTAATCATTCTATCCAAATATAAATTTCCATTTTTATCTCTTTCAATCATTCCTTTACTGATACAAGATGTTATATCAATATTATAACCTAACTCTTTTGCTTTTTTTATATTTGCTACACATTTATCAAAAGAACCTTTGCCTCTAATTGGATCATTTATTTCTGCTGTTGGTCCATCTATGGAGAATGTTATTTCATCAAGCATTTTAAATTCTTCTTTTTCTAATAATTCACTCTTAAATTGTCCGTTAGTGTCTATCCTTACATATTCATATCCTAATTCTTTTGATTTTTTTATTAGTTCAAGTAAATGCTTATATAGTGTTGGTTCACCTCCCATTAGTGTTAATTTCGTTGCTCCCATTTCCTTAAAA
Organism: uncultured Clostridia bacterium; assembly: GCA_948505485.1. Taxonomy (GTDB): domain Bacteria; phylum Bacillota; class Clostridia; order TANB77; family CAG-508; genus CAG-269. Next base: position 21,293 of record CAOPQH010000009.1, on the reverse strand, counting down.
TCACTAATTAATTTTACTGCATCTTCAAATGCTATCTCCTTTTTTTCTACTTGAAAACATATATCTAATTTATATAAGCATTGCACACATCTCAAATTGCAATCATCAACTAGATAAAGAAATACTTGTCTTAAGTTCTTTCCAAAGTAATCTTGGAATTTCTGATCCATTATATAATTCATTTTCAATATGCCTCCTTGTATAATTGAATATCTAAATTATATTATGGTCTATATTGTTTGTAAATTCCAAAATTCCGACAGTATCGTTACTTTTTCCAAAGTTCATATAAAAAAAGAGAATCCATTTTGAATCCTCTTATACTATATATTTTTTTATAAACTCTTTATCAACCTTTGTTAAATGTCCTTTTACATATACCAAATCAAGACTAACTTCTGGTAATTTTATTGAATCTGGTAATTTTACTTCATATATTTCCCCACTTTCTAGAGCCTTTTTGGCTGCTTCTCTTAAAACATAAGCAACCCCTACTCCAGATTTAGCTGCATTTGTTCTTTGCTCTGTTAGTCCGACATCTTAATCTAACATCAAGTTCCACATCATATTGTTTCAATATTTTTGATAATTTTATTGTATTAGATCTTTGTTCTCCAGCTAATACATATTTATAATTTTCTAATTCTTTTATATCATTTATAGTTATTTTTTCATTTGCAACAAATATATAATCACTTCTTTTGATTTCTTTGACTTCTATGTCTTTTTCATATTGACTTGGTATTCTGTCTAATACAGCAAAATCAATTTTATTTTCTTTTACTGCTTCAATTAGATTCTCACATTCGTACGAAGTATCTAGGTTTATTTTAAGATTAGGATAATCTTTTGTTGCCTCTGCAATTCTTTCCATTAAATAAAACTCTACAATATGACTTGGGCATCCAATAGATAAATTTCCACATTCTATATCATTTTTTGAATCTGCTATAAGCATAGCAAAATCAATATCCATAAATCCACGTTTTACTGTTTCATATATCTCTTTTCCTACATCAGTTAACTTCAATGGCTTTCTTGCAAAAAGTTTTACTCCAAATTGTTTTTCAAGTGTACTAATATTTGCCGATACTGTAGAATGAGAATACCCTAATTTTTCTCCTGCTTCTGCAATACTTGTAGATTCTGCTGTAACTATGAAAAACCTTAATAAATTTAAGTTTATACTATTAACATCAATCATCTTAAATCTCCAATACTTTTTTTAACTCAATTTCAGCTTTCTTTACAAAGAAATTACTTTTATCTATTGGTATATTTAATTCATTGATCTTTTGTTTTAATTTATCTATTGAATTAAATTTTTCATTTAACTCAACTTCTATTAAATTATCTCCATTTTTTATTTCTTTTATTGAAAGTTCTAATCCATCTTTTTGATAGACCATATCATCTTCAATAATGTTCATTAATTCTTTATATTTTATAGCTTTTAATAATTCTTTTCCTTGTTGTAAGTCTTTTATCTCACAATCATATTTTTCTTGACTAATAATATCTCCATTTAGTGCAATATTTTTACTTTTATAGGTTATTTTTATAATATTATAACTCTTTATAAATTCTTTTGGCTCATACTGTTTAATTTTCCTTAATAATATACAAGAGTTCAAAATTTCTACTATAGGCATCTTGTGTATATTGATGTGTTCTGGAATATAATATATGTCATCCATTGAATATTTATCTATTAGTTGAAAACCTAGTTTTTTTAATATATTGGTCATTTCATTTATTGAACAATTTATTTTTACTGTTATTTCATTCATCATATATCACACCCTAAAATATTACCACTAAATTATAACATATTATGTCAAATTTGTAACCCTAAAAGCCGAAAAAAGCCACTATATAAACGATAGTAGCTTTTCAAATCTATATTTAATCAAACAAATTTCATTCTTAAATCTTCTTTAAATTTTTTTCTTGATGGATTTCCTTCTACTCTATAAATTTTTTTATTCTTTAAATCATATATAATAGACCAAACTGTATCAGCACCTGTTTTTCTATTATATTGACACATAAATCCGTATTTTCCAGATAAAATATCTTTTGCCAATTCTAATGAAAAATTATTTTTATTTTCCTTTAATGTATTATATGCTACTGAATATCTTTCATCTGATCTCCAATCATCTATTCCACAATTTCTATATTCAAACATTTCATTAGAATTAAAATTGTTAGCAGTAGCAACAAATTCTCCATCATTACTCGGCTTTATTAGTTGTATATGATTACAATTACATTCTACAATAGCAAGATTTCCCTTACTATCTGCTAGCGTTAAAGTCTGTTGTGAAGCAATAGGAATCTTTTTTAGTTTTTCTAATGCTTCATCTGTTGTTTTGCATTTTTCTAAAAGATAACGAACTAACATTCCAGAATTAAATCCTGCTTTTCTTACTTTAGGATAAACAAAAGTAAGACCTATTGCCAATCCATATTCATTAACACCATCCTCCATTTGAACAAATGCAGTAGTGTTTCCATTAAAAGCATATACATTATCTAATTTATATAAACAATTCATATATAGTTTTTCTAATTCTACTAAAAAATCACTATTTCTTCCAAATATTATATCTTTTTCATCTTTATATGCAAAGCAAGTGCATTTATTATTAAATTCAAAGCAATACATACTTAATAAAAAAGTGCATAGATTTTCGTATGAATCTTTCTGACCATCTGCTATTCCTTTTATTTCTTGCAATATCTCTGGATAGATTTTTTCATAAATTGGAATACACTCTTTTGCAAATCTTTTTCTTTCTTCTGTAATAACAAATGTGTGGTTATTACTTATAATATTATTATTTTTATATAATAAACTTCCCAATTTATAACCTGCGTCATAATGGCTTCCTTTAAATCTTGAATGATACATTTTTTAATTTCTTCCCTTCATAAATATAATGGTAAGCACTTACTAAATTAAGTTTAGAAAATTAAAAAATTTTTGTCAATACTCTTGTTTACTATAATAATTTCTTTTTTATAAAATAAAGATTAGTTCTTTTGAACTAACCTTTATTTACTAAAATTTATTATAATCTTTATCCCAAGTTTGTTTGATTTTATCTTCTATTTCTTCTAGTGTTATTTTTTTATCTAAATAATCATCTCTACATTGATCTACACATAAAGATAAATTTTGTATAGCACAATATGTATAAAATTCAATAGAATCCTCTTTAGCCAATACAAGTGGTTGCTTGGTAATTATAAGGTAGGAACTTAATTCATTTAATTTTTGTATATCATTTACTTTTAAATTTCTAACAGTATCATTTACATTTTCTAAAATTTCTTGATAGTTAACCTCTGACATAAAATATTCCCTCCTCTCTTTCTCGATTATAATTTATATTAACCTTCTTTATTTTCAAGTTCATCTATGCTATTAGATAAAGAAGTCATAAATTGCTCTTTTGTTATTCCCATTTCTTTCATATATCTATGTGATAACAAACTAATAAAAATTCCTACTTCTTTTGGATCTCCTTCTTTTACTAATTTTTCAATTACTTTGTACGCTTCATCTGGATTTAAATTTTTATCCATATTTCTTTCCCTCCTATTTATTTTATTATTACCTATTTTTATAATGAACCATTTAGGTTTAGTCCAAGTAGTTGTAATTCAATGTTTATTGCATTTGCTTCAAATTGTTCTATATTAATTTTTTTCAAATCACTTTTACTCTTTTGGCATAGTTTTTCTAATGTATCAATTTTGTTATCCTTTAGCTTTTTTATTATGCTATCTGCTATATCTAACCTATCAATGCTTTGTTTTTTTAGTTTTTCTTCCATCCTTTTGCACCCTTTCTGTTACTTTTTTTATTGCTATCAATATTTCATTATCTTCTACTATTTTTGTTTTTCCTTCGTATTCGTATTCTTCTCCTCTAAAATATACTTTATAATCTAAATTACGAAGTTTATTTTCTATTAGTAAATTGAAAATATTTTCATCACTTTTTGAAAGATTGTATTTAACCATTATTTCAAAGAAAGTGTATCTAATAAAATTTGAATCTTGTTCTAGTTTTTCATTTAATGTTTTTTCAATTATGTTTATAATTTGTGCTTCTGTCATCTATTTACACTCTCCTTCCTATTGATTAATATCTCCAAATTAAACATCCAGACTATTGGCATCAGTTAAAAAGTTAAATATTCCCATTGTTACTACACCGTTTTCATCACGTCTTGGTTTTATATTATCTTTAACAACTATTATCTTTTTGAAAGAATCACCTATATTTATTAAAGAGTTATTTTCTTGTCTTATCTTTTCTGGATTACTCATTGAAAATGCTGATTGTATATAGTATTTATTGTTTCCTTGTGTTACAACGAAATCCACTTCATAACTTTTTAAGATTCGACTTCCTTTTTCATTTTTTTCATATACATTTACAACTCCAACATCCACATTATATCCACGAATCCTTAATTCATTATAGATGATGTTTTCCATTACGTGATTTTCTTCTGTTTGTCTAAAATTTATTCTTGCATTTCTTAATCCTATATCTTCAAAATAATATTTGTATGGAGAATTAATATATTTTTTACCTTTTACATCATATCTTTTAGCTTCATTTATTAAAAATGAATCCTCAAAATAATCAATATATCTTTTTATTGTCTTATCATCTATATTCTTATTTTTCTCACTTCTAAAAGTTTTTGACAATTTTAAAGGATTTGTAAGAGAACCAACAGCAGATGATAATATATCTAAAAGTTCATCTAATTCTATTTTATTTTTTATTTTTTTATGTCTTTCAAGAATATCTGATATATATACCTTCTCAAATAAAGACTTTAAATATTCTGTTTTTTCTTTGCTTGTTTCTCGAGATAAGACTAATGGCATACCACCATAATTGTAATAGTCATCCCAAGCCTCATCTATAGTTCCTTGATATACAGAGATAAACTCCCTAAAACTTAAAGGAAAAACGTGTATTTCATCACCACGACCTCTAAATTCTGTTATTACATCTGATGATAAAAACTTCGAGTTACTACCTGTTACATAAACATCTGCATTTCTAATGTGCATTAAACTATTTAATACATCCTCAAATTCATCTAAATATTGAATTTCATCTAACAAGATATAATATAATTTATCATCTGTAATTTTTTCTTTAATAAATTTCAACATATTATCTGGATTTCTTAATTCCTTATTTGTTCTATCATCTAATGCAATGTCTATTATATGAGATTTATCTATACCTTTACTTATTAAATAATTATAATATAAATTAAACAATAGATAAGATTTTCCTGATCTTCTTAATCCTGTTATAACTTTAATAAGTCCATTATTCTCTCTATTTATCAATTTATTAAGATAGTCATCTCTTTTTATCTCCATATAAAATCCTCTCTTTCTTGCTTGATTTTATACTAATTATTTCTAATTGTCAATATTATTTCGCCGAATTTTGTTGCAAATGCAAAAAAAATCGGCATATAATTTATTTTTTTATTAACAAATTTTTGAATATTGCTTCTAACACATTAACAACAATGCTATTCCCTGCTTGTCGATAAAGTTGAGTATCACTCGTAGGTACTAATTTTGCTTTTTCAAAATCATCATCATCAAATCCCATCAACCTCCAGCACTCAAGTGGAGTTAACTTCCTTATTTTCATATAATGATTACCATCTTCTGATATTAAGACTGCTGCGGTAGATGTCACATTTCCACAGCTAGCAGTTTGTGTAGGAGCAATATCTTTTATCTCTTTTTGATTATATGGATTGAACATTTTTCTTTCTGCTATACTTGGTCTAAATTGACTTGCAGTAACAGCAGTTGCAATCCCTTCTGTATCATAAATTCTATCTTGAACACTAGGTTGTTTATATTGATTATTTAAACATATAGGTTTGGGAGTTTCAATAACTGTAGCCATACTAGGTGAAGTTAAAATAGTTTGAGATACTTCTTTACCAACTCTACCTCTCTTTGTTGTACTATTGGGATATGAATAATTTATTGAATCTCCCTCCATTGCCTCTGCATATCCTTTTTTAGTTCCTTCTTTTACTAGGATGTATGGTTGCTTATGCCCACCATTACTCATTGTTGTTAATGTAGGAGATATTCCTTCTGTATTGTATATACTTCCTGCTTGTCTTTTTTTAGTTTCTGTATCATACATTCCAGCAATTTTATTTGGTTTATTATTTTCTGCTATGTATTGATTATTACTACCACTCATTTTACTATATCCTGCAATAATACAAGAGCAAATATTGGGATTCTTATAATCCCTTAATAACTTATTATTCTTTTTTATTAGTCTACCTATTCCACTTTCAGTTAAATAAAATTTTTCATCAACTTTATCTTCTAGAATATCTTTTAATTTTAAATTTAATGTTACTGGAGATGGAAAAGTAAATTCATTTTTATCAACATCTTTGCGAATAGATACAATAAAAATTCTTTCTCTATTCTGGGGAACACCAAAGTCTTTTGCATTTAGGACTTTCCAATAATTATTATATCCTAGTTCTGATATGTCATTCAAAATAGAATCAAATTGATTTTTAAATCTTTGACTTGTCAAATTTTTTACATTTTCAATAATACTGAAACTTGGCATTTTAGCCTTTAATATTTTATATCCTTCATAGTATAATCCGCTTCTAGTTCCCTCTTTTATTCCTTCCATTCTTCCAGCAATACTAATGTCTTGACAAGGAAATCCCCAGGTTAATAAATCAAATTCTGGGATTTTATCAATATCTATTTTTGTTACATCTCCTAAATTTTTATATTCTGGTACATTATGAATAGCACAATAACTCTTAATAGCAAATTTATCAATTTCACTAAATCCCACTAATTCATAATTTATATTTAATCTTTCTAATGCCTTCTCAAAGGCTCCTATTCCTGTAAACAGGCTCATTACTTTTAACATAATCTAATTCCTCCTTTGCATACGAAAAAAGCCCCAGAATTTAATCTGGAGCCAATTTTTTTATTTAATTATTTACTATATAATGAATCAATCTCTTTTTTCTTGTCTAACACAAATTTTTCTAATTCTATTCCTGTTACATTGCCAACTTTTTCATTATTTTCATCATATAGTTCGTATTCTCTATCATCTACTAGATATAATGTATAAAATTGATGTTTCTCATTATATGCAGTAAACCTTTTATCTATATGTATTTTAAAATTTGTGTATGGTAAATTCACACAAAATTCTTTATCCTTTGAATTTTTATAGTCGATTCTGTTTCCTCCGAACTTAATGTTATGAATAAACAGATTACTGCTTGATAATTTTTCTTCTTTGATTGTTTCTAAATGGTTCAATTCTCTTTGAAGTTCTAAAACTTCTTTTCTTTGCTTATTTATATTGATTCGTTCAGATCTTGAATCTTTGATTATTTGTTTTGCCTCATCAATAGAAGTAATATTTAATTGTTTTTGAATATTCAAAAATATTTCTGCCTCTTTAGGTAAAATATAGTCTTTGTCTTGATCTTTATAGAATTTAGCATACTCATAAACAGTATGTAGTCTAATATAATCATTCGCCATTTCTGTAGTTTCTAGTATTTTGTTAAATTTATCTTGATTCTTCTTTATTTGAACATTTCTACTTTTTATCTGGTTTCTTTTAATAGATATTTCTGTTTCAATATCCTCAAAATCTCTAATATTGTATTTATCTAGATATTCTAATTGTTTTTTTAACATATAATATCTTTTTATTTCTTGATATTTAGTTTTTTGGTATTCACTATATACTTTTCCTTTTGCAGCTAACTGACTTTTTTCAATAGCAATTTTAGATTCATTCACTTTTTGAAATATAATTGAATTAAATTCAGTTTGTTCTGTCTTAATTGCTAATAATTTGATATTATCTCTTTCTTTATATATTTTATATAAATTACTTGTACTATATTTTAAGTTTATTGTATCTATTCTTGCATATCTTTGCATCCCAAGACATTTAACTGATATATGTTTACCTCTCCTTATTTCATATCCTAAAATGGATAGTTCATCTAGAAGTTCATCAATACTATTACATTTAGGAATAAGTCTTTCTAATTGTTCTTCAATTTGTTCTTTCCAAGATTGCTTTTTATATTGGTAATAATCATCTTGACTATTTTTAGACTGCAAATATGTTTTTCTGGGCATAATAAAACAGCCATACTCGGCTGCGATTCTATCACTTGTATCACTTACTCCATACAAGCCTTCTTTTTCATTGGCAAGTCTATCTTCTAACTTTCTACCATCTAGATTTATTGCATTTACACATATATGGTTATGTATGTGTCCTTTATCAATATGAGTTGAAACAATACATTGAAAATTTGGATATAATTCCTTGCACATTCTTAATCCAATTTCATTAGCTTGCTCTACAGTTATTCTATCCTTGGGTGAAAAACTCTGGATAATATGATATGCACTTCTAGTTCCTCCCATTTTATATTTCTTTTGAATATCTTTAAATTCATAAAGTGCTGTTTCAACATTACAATTTAAGGAACTAGCATATCCTACTTTTTCGCCATCATTTTTCTCATCTAGTATGTATTCAATTAAATTTTTAGGTGTACCCAAATGTGGTAATCTTTTTGTAACTGGCATTACTGTTCCTCCTCTATTTTCTCAAATTTATTATGATTGATTTCTTTCCATACATCTAAATCAAGTTTCTCATCAATAAGTTTTATCATTGCTTTTTGATTCTTTAATATCCCATACATTGTATTTTGTAATGTTTGTAATTCTACTTCTGATAATTGTGTAGCATATTTACTTATATGCCTAATTTCTTTTGCTACCTTTTTTACTTGCTTTGTGTTTTCTGCATAAGCACTATATAATTCTTCTTTGTTTTTCAAATCAAAATAAGTTACTTTTTCATAGATTGCTGCATCACGAATATATTTTGCTAATCGTTTATAACCATAATATTCTGCTTTTGCCTCAACCAAAGTTCTTTCTTCATCTGATAGCCACACTTTTATACTTTTTCTTCTTTCTTTTGAATTAAATTCCATTTATATCTTCCTTCCCATAAAAAATAAGAAGCAAGAATACGATTCTCACTTCTCATTTCATAACTTTATAAATTTAATTTCTATTAAAGAAATTATCATATATATATCCTGCTGCAATATACTTTTCTGTTAGTTCCATTTTGTAGTTTTCTAATATCTCCAGATATTTTTGCTTAAAACAATTTTTACACAGCCATTCAACACCTTCTTTAGTAATCACAAATTTTCCATCTTTATTATATCTGTAATTGCTATCTACTTTCAGCATCTTATATACAGATCTTTTTATTGTTGGAGTTGAACGATTAAAAAATTCTTCCAATTCTTTTACATACATTTCTTTATCAAATAGATTTCTACTTTTCAAATCCAATAGTTTCTCATATTGCTTAATTCTTTCTTCAAAGAAATCAATATCTGCATCTATTAAAGATTTTTCATCTTGAAAATATACATATCTAATCCATAAATATCCTTCATCTATAATGAAATATTTTTTATTTCTACACTTATTACTTTGCCATCTACAGTTAGGATGTTTCTTTAACATAGTAGAAATTGCAAGTCTTAAATCTTTATGTGTTATTTCTTTATTGTTTTTAGTTTTTATATTGTTTTCTTTTAGCCTTTTCAAAATTTTATTATAAGATACAAATATGCTATCTAGTTTACTTTGACTATCCATAAATATATCCCTCTTTTCTTGCATAAAAAATAAGGGGAATCTATCCCCTTAAAATTTTGTTTTTATTATTCAGTTATATCAATCTCTATGTTTTCTTTTGGCATATTTACTCTTTTAGCAATTTCTTCCCACAATTCTTTACTAATCACTGCTTCGTGTTCTTTTGCTCTAATACTAAATTTTTCATTTAAGTATTGTTTATAAGTTTTGCTTATATTTTCAAAGTTTCCGTATTTTTCTTTTATTTTCGCTTTATTTTGAATTAACATTATCGCATCATCAATTTTCTCCAGTAAAGATGTATTTGCAATTTCATTAATTCGTTCTATCTCTTTTTTCACTTGGTCTAATATGCTTATTGCTACTTTCTCATCATTATCTAACATTTTAATTATATTATTCTCATCAAACTTTTTAGATATATTTTTATTTGTTTCATATAATTTGTTCCATATATCACTAATTCTATCTTCTATAATTTGATGTAAAGATTTATTGGCTTCGATTAAATTCTCTATCTCATCTTGTCTTAATTTGTAGAATGTGTATAAATCAAATATACATTGTACTACTTGTGATTCTTCTTTATCACTAATAAGTGACTGACTAACATTATCATATCTATATCCTAATATTCTACTATTCATTATTTTCTCTCCTCTCACTTTAAAATTATATTATTGATTATCTTTCCAAAAGTCATAAATTGTATCTGCAAGTTCTTTTGGATTATCAATATTAACTTCGTGTGCTGAATTACTTATTACTTTCAATTTACTATTTTTTATATTCTTATTTAATAATTTAGCACTTTCAATATTCACATTGTCTTTGGCTCCACATATAATTAAACTTGAACATTTTATTCTGTCTAAATCACTTGAAATATCGAGATTATTCATTGAATTAACTAAAGTAATAAATTCTCCCTTTGAACATCCCATTCTTTCAAATGTAGACTTTGGCATTATATGAAATATTATACTTTGTAATTTAAAAAGTGTCTTTGGTATCTTATATGGTGTACCTATTAAAATAATAGAATTTACCTTTTCTGGATATTCTTTTGCAAAATCTAATGCTAATATTCCACCTAATGAAATACCACATAAATTAAGTTTTTCTTTTTGAGCATTACACAAATCCGAAAAGACATTATACATCATTTTATAATCCTTTGAAGTGTTTTTAGTTAATTCAAATAAATTAGGACATATTGGATCAATTTGATTTTTTCTTAAATATTCATTAGTATTATTCCAACTTTGCTCATTTTGCCCTAATCCGTGTATTAATATATTTTTCATTTTTTCTCTCTTTCAAATTACTATTCGTTGAGTTGATTATAACACAAGTTCCATTTTTTGTATATCTATTCTTTATATTTCAAATATTCTTGTACTAGCGAAGCATAGGACAAGAAATCTAGAGCAATTTATTTGCTCCGAATATTGAGGATCATTTTTAATGCCCAATATTCGCCAGCGTGGTGTTTTGACACCCTTTTCGCTGTTTAGGGAAAAATCCCTAATACCCTTGTTGCCCTCTGGGAGATAATTTTTGTTTCGTTTTTTGAAAAAAGTGGAGCATTTTTTACTCCACTTTGCGTAGTTTTTCTATTCATAATCATAGTCGATTTCTGCATCATTTTTTTCTCCAATTTCTAACGATTTTATTTCAGTTTCTTTGCCAAAACTTTCTTCTAAAGATGTAAACTCTTTTAAATTTTTTTCATATTTCAAGCAATAATAATTGCAAACTTCTTGTATTATTCCTTCGTAATATTCTTTGTCAAAAGATGGCTCTACTGTTAATCTGTTTGCACTACTATCATACTTCATATATAAATCCTCTGGATTCTGACCATAAAATTTCCAAGAATTATTTTCATCTGTTCTTTCAATATGGAAATATCTAAAATCATTATGCAACATTCCTTTTTCAATAAACTCTTGCAAAAATTCTTTAAATTTTGAATCTCCAATTTGTTTAGAATAATCCTCATTAATATATTGTTCTAATTCTAATTCATTCATCATTTTTGCATTTCTATTTATATATTCAATGTTACTTTCGCATATAGGAATTATCTCTTGCCACTCTTTATTTAAGTCTGGTTCATCATAAAATTTATTAGATTTCCATTCTTCTCCTATATCCCATTTCATATATTTATTTGGTGTTAAAATTTTCAAATCATAATCTGTAAAACAAAACTTAATTTCATTAGAAGTTTGGTCACAATCTATAAATAATTTACCATCATTATTGTCTTGACCTGAAAAGATATAGTCATTTACTGATGACCTATCCCACCAAAAATCATTGCGAACTTCTTGCAAAATATCTGTGCTTAAAGCCACATCTTGCATATCAAAGTTAATATCAAAAATTTTATTTATTCTTTGCTGCACAGTATCTTGATTGATATATTCCATATTTCTTTTAATATATTCAATTCCATATCTTGCTCTTGAAATCATCCTTTCTCCAAAATTCCATTGAAAATATTTTGCAAATAGAGTTGTATTTCCATCCTCATCTTTAATACGAATATATATCTGACTTCTTTGTCCCATTTTTAATCACTATCCTTTCTATCCAAAATAAAAAGGAGATAAAATTTTACTTTTATCACCTTAAATCTTGAATATATTTTTTAATAATTTAATTCATTTTCTATTTCATCATTCTTTATTTTTTCTTGTGTTTTTTTATAAGTTTCATAAATAGATTCTACATTTTCTGCTACAACTTTTATTCCATTCCAAGCACTTGTATCTATTTTTATTGAATTATCATTTTCAAAAATAATTGTTGTTAGATATTTTCCATCTGATACATCTTCTGTATAAACATTTGAATATTTTATGCCTAGCCTATCCATAATTTCTTGATACATTGAAGATAAATGTTCTAACCCTTCATCTCTATCACTTCCATAACCCATTAAATCTTTTATCATATTTTCTCTAAAATAATCAATAACTTCATTTAATGATAAATCATAATATTTTTGCAAATTTGTTTTATAATCTTGTACCAAATCATAATAATCTATCATTCCTTCTGATAGAGCAATAATATTATAATTGAACTTTTTATTTGATTTTGAATATAACTCTCCCCATTTATTAGTATCAATATCTTCGGTTTCATAATATAAATGTAGTGATTCTTCAAACTCATTTAATTGTTCCAAAGAAAAGTAATCATAGAATTCATCTTCATCATCAATGATGTATTTTTCAATTAGTGGATAATTATATTTTACTTTATCTGCATATCCCATTTCTTTTAATTCTTCAAATGTTATATAGAAATTCCAGTTATTATTATAATCAAATAAACCTAAATCCTCTATATCATAAATCACTTCATCTTTTATTGTAGAATTATATAAATCTCTATAAGAATCATACTCACATACATTAAAATCTCCATCTAAATAGTCTTGATAATTTTGACTATTTATCTTGCCTTCTTCTTTAAGTTCTATATACTCATCTTCTATAAAAATATGTAATATCTTATTATCTATCTCTAGTAACATTTCTTTTGACATTGTTTCTATATATCTATTGCAAATATTTTTATAAAAATCTCCTTTACTTTTATCGTTCATTGTAATTTCTCCCTTCTCATAAGATTAAATATCATTGTCTATTTCAATAGAATCTTTTTCTTGTGTAATTTCTTGAAACCAATTTTCATAATGTTGTCTATTTAGTTCATCTATTAATTTTAATTTTTCACCAGTTCTCATATAACTTTCATATTTACTTTTTACATAGTCAAAATCTCCATCTTTTATAAGACCTTCAATATCTTCTTCATCTATAAAGTAATCAAACATTTTATAATAAACTCTATCAATAATTCCCTCTAATGTTGTATTTTCTTCAAAGTCAAAAGTATTACATTGTTCATCTTTTATGTTATATTTTCCATCTGGATATTTAGTAATAGACCACTCATAAAAGTCCAAAAAGCTATCCAAATCTGATGCACATTCTTTATCTTCTAATTCATTCTTAAAATTTGTATATTCGTAATTCATCTTGAATAGTTCTTCTTTATTACAAGCTCTTATAAGTTCATCAACATTTAGTATTTTCATTTCGCTATCATAATTCAAATAATCCTTTCTATCTCCCCAAGTAAATCCTTTACTCCATTGAAATTCAATACAAGTATCATTTTTGTTTCCATTATTTATTTCAACATAATGCCAAAATTTGCTTTCTGAAAATTCATTAAATTCTTTATCGAAACAACAATTTTTTTCAAAACTTTCTGCGTATTCTTTCAAAAAACCTACACTTTTCATAAGTTCAATAAATTTAAAAAGATCATCATCATAACTTCGCCTTAACTTTACTACTGCACCAAAATTTAAAAATTCTTCCATCTCATTCATTATCGTATTCCTCCTAGTATTCATAATTCAAATTATCATTGCTTTTTATATTTTCTTGATTTAAAACACTTAATTTTTCTTCAGCAGCAACTCTAGTTTTATAAAGTACATCAGATGTAAGTTGATTCAGACTATATTTAATATCATTACCAGTTGATACAATTTCGCTAATAGTTGGTGGATTATCTATTTGCTGTCTTTTAATTACCATATCTTCCATATAATTTTCTTTATTAAAAGAGTTTGTTATATAATTTATCTCTCTCATAATTCTTGAAATACTATGATTTAATATGTCAATATTAAATGAATAATTAGTTTTATAATTTATTTTTTTAGATAATTTCCAGAATCCATTACCATCATTATTTACTTCCCAACCACATTCTTTAATAATCGACTTTAGCTTGTTTATTGAAATTTTATCAATATCTATCATATCTCTTTCTTTAAAATATTCTCGGCTTATTTTAAGTTCTTTAAATATTTTATCTCTATCCGTAAACCTACTCGAAGTCCAATTATTTGATAACAATTCATCCTCTAATCTTCTAAACGAATTATTATAATAACATCTATATCCACCTATATCGTAATGTGCAATATCATTACAAGCATACATAAAAAAGTGATACATATATGTTGACATCTTATCTAGTGTTCCACTTTTCTGTAACTTTCTATATTCTTTAACAGTCTTTTCAAAAGGATATACTGTATTACCTTCATACGATATATTTGATTTTAATTTATTATCATCAATACATTGTTGTATAACTAACCTATCTTCATATTCGTTTCCTGTTAGATTAAGATACTCTATGACTGTTTTTTCTTTTTGAATTACTGCATTGCTTCCATATAATTTAATATTTTTTCCATTCACTTTAACTTCTACATTATTCAATTTTATTCGCTCCTTTCTTTTAAAAAATAGATATTACTGTAAAAAACGCTTAATCAAACATTTCATCAGTAATATCCTTTTGTTCTCTTTCATCTTTTATTATTTTACTCCAAACTTCTGCTGCAAAATCTTCATCTAATTCTTCTTTATGATCTTCTAATCCATCTTTAAGTATTAAGATTCCATTATTATAATTTGAATAACATTCATCTGCATATTGTACTTCAATTAAAGCATTAGGCAGTTCTTTTGATATTTTCTCAAAAATTGGTTCTGGAGTTGCCCAGGCAGTATCAAAAATCATAGTTGTTTCATTGCAAGAAAATTCTGAAACTCCCCACTTTGTTCCCCAATTTTCAATACACCAATCGTACCAAGTGGTACTACCATATTTGATTATATTATTTATGTATGTATCACCTAATTGTTCTAAAGAAGTAATATTTAGTTTTCTTGCTTCTTCATCTGGTATAAATTTTTTAGCCTTTTGATAAATATCTTTAAAATCACCATTAGATTTATAGTGTTTTATCTTGTTCCAATAATTATTGTAAATATAATCTTCCTTTTTGCTTAATGCTTTAATTATTTCATACTGTTTATTTTCATTTTTTTGTAACAAAGCATAATAAATAGCAACATCTGTAATAGAGCCTTCTGTCAACTCTAATGTTTTTGGTATTGGTATTATTTTATTAAAATCTAATATTCCGTTTTCAAAATATTTTTCTTTTATTTTATTCATTGTATCTTTTGATACAGTAACTACATTTCTTACCCAATTTGGCATAAGAAACACCTCCTTTTCTATATTTCATAAGATATATTGTCATTATTCTTTTCTAAAAAACTCATATCAATTCTTTCACCAAATATTTGTAATTCTTTAATATCTTCTTTCGATATTCCATAAGTCCATTTTCCATTTTCATCATACAAATTTTCTTTATTGTCCTCTAAATCAATTTCAATTCCTTCATTCATTTCAAACGATTTGAATAACTCTTTATATGTACTAAAAGAATCAAATTCTTCTGCATATTCTTTATAATTTTCTAATGTTATTTCATTAGATTTTATTTTACTTATGCTTTCATCTTTTATAAGCGCAATAATAATTTTATCTTCATCATTTAAAAGTATTTGATTTGAACTCATAGGAACATACTTCTTACATACCCTTTCATAAATTTGTTCTTGATACTTTTTCATCATATAAGATGGTGGTGTAATTCCTGTTATTTTCATTGCTTGAATAAGATTACAATCTTTTGGCATATATAAATCTCTTTCTATTTTTAATGGTAATTGTAATTCTTCCAATTCTGATAACATTACATACCCCAGTTCTGCCATATCATCATCTCCTAAATGACAATATCCAAACATTTCATAATCTCCATTTTCTAATTTTTCTCCTTCTGTAATTAACCAAGTACCTGTTCCTATTGGATTAAAATATTTTACAATAACCTTTGCATTTCCCCCTAATCCATCTTGACTGCCTATAGGATATTTTTCAAATTCTTTTTCTAGTTCTTTTGTCATCAATTTCATAGTTACATCATCTCCTTTTCCATTTCATTTTTCATAAATTTTTGATAGACAATTTCGTGATATTTAGTTAAAAAATTCTTCGATAGATTCTTTAATCTATTTTGGTATTCCTCAAAATCTTCTAATGATTCTCGAATTGAAAAATTGCTTTTATATTTTGCATCTTGTCTATACATATCAATCTCATCATCTATTGAAAAACTATCTGCTATTTCTTTTAATTGCTTTTTTACATTATCTTTTTCATACAATTCTTGATAATCATCACAAAAATAAAAGGTATGTATCATATCCACTCCACCATTGGTCCAAGTTTCAATTTCCATACCACTAATCATTCCATTTTCATATATAAGATTAACATTGTAGTTAAATGATTCCATTGTTTTTATAATATTATTTAGTATAATTTCCTGTTTTCTAGTAGGAATATACTCTTTTGTGCTTAATGTGTCAATTTCTATCTTATCATCTATTTTCTCTCCAAAAGTCATTCTAGTATTATTGATACACTCGTTATAATCAGTAATTAAAATTTGATTTGGCTTTAATACATAATTTCCATTACTGCATACAACTGTTATATCCTCATCTGACATATTCTTAATGTAGTTACTATCACTTGTATAAATATATTCTCCATTTTCATCTTTGAAAAACTTAAATTGATTTTCAGTTTGAGCATATTCAAAATATTCTCTACCATTTTTGTCAATATATGGAGTTTTTTGTTCATCTGGAGAGTAAGTCATTACTTCATCACCGTATTTGAAATATCTATCATCAAAATCTCTAATCATTGCATCAAATAGTAATGGTTCTTTGAAATCTTTTAACATATCATATATTATTCCACCGTGACAACCTAATCCCATTCCACCATTAAATTCGGTAGATTTTTGAACTTCAAACTTATTGTCTTTATCTTTCGTTATTATAAATACTGTTCCTCTGTGCATTTTTATCCCTCCTATATCTCCATATCAATATTATTTTCAATTTCTTCTTCTGTTTTTTCAAATTCTAATTGTAATTTTGTATGTTCCTCAATAAGTTTCTCTTGTTTTTCTGAATACGGAGATGTTTCCATCTTTCCATCTAAATTACCTGCTTTTCTTTGTTCATTTCTAACTGCTATGCCAGCTAAATATGTTCCAGCAAATGATATATTGGAAAATCTATTATCTTTATTGAAGAAATTTAGAAGTTTTGGATCTTCTTTTGTAATCTCCTTAAACTTTAATGCTATATCTCGCATTTTTTCTAATGCTTCTTCTTGCTTTATTATATAAGGTCTTTGTAAATCCTTTTCTAATCCAGTAATATTTAATTGGTATTGTAAATAGTCAATTATATCTTCCATAGAATATCCTGTATCTTCACATAAATATCCAGATACCCAAATGAATACAATATCATTTCCTAATTTTCCTTCTTTTACTGTTCCAAACATTCCATCTGTAAGAGTATTTAATGAACATTCTGGTTGCCATTCTTCTTGTGATTCAATAATATCTTTTGCTTTATCATTTATTCCCAATGCAACACAAGCTGTATCCATTCCAATTTCTGTTTTACTAATCTTGACTCCTTTTAATGTTTTTATTGTACCTTCATTTTCTAATTGACATACTCTGCTATTTCTATACATACACAAGAAAAATTCTGTACCTTTTATAGTTATTTCTTCAAATTTATCTTCAACTTGATGTATATCTATATCAACTTTCCAATTTTTTTGATTTATATTATTTTTTTCATATCTACACCACACATCTTCTCCATAAGTTGGATCAGATATTACAATATGATTTAATTCTTTAATCTTTCCTTTATATCTCAATTTCTTTTACCTCTCTTTCTTTTAGATTCTCTTGTAAAATTTGATTTACTTTTTCTTGTATTTCTTCTTTAGAATATAGATTCAAATCTATATCATAGTCACCTTGTATTAAATAACCATTTTCTAATAACTGATGATTATATGAATAACTTTCCCCATATTTTTCAAAATCAAAGTAATTTGTAGCACCTAATTTTTCAAGTTCATAATATAGTCCTATTTCTTCTGCCATTGTATATCCCATTTTGACATCTGGAGAACAATTTTCACAATGCTCAATTCCTTCAAAATTATATTGATAATAAGCTATATTATCTGCTTGTAAACAAATATTTATTAATTCATCTATACCATAGTATTCTTCTTCCTCATAAACCAAATGTGCTAAAACAGCTTCCTTTTGAAAATTATCTAATGTACTAAATATTATTGCTAATTCATTTATATCTTTTACACTAGCCCATTGAATTGAACTATATGGAAAAGGTTCTATATTATCAATATCTGCAATTTCATATTCCTCGTGTTCATCATCAACTTTTACTACTTCTTTCAAATATTTATCTATAACTTCTGGAGATTGTGGTAAATCTATCCAATCTCCTGCTATATATCCTTCATTGTAATAAGCAAGATTTTGAGCAAAAATACTAAATACTTTTTGCATAATAATTCCTCCTTTAAAAATTCTTTCACATTTCTTAAAATTTTATTTAAAGTATAAATTTAATTTATTTCAAATTCATCTTCCCATTGAATCGAATTATAAGAAACGCCTTCACCATCTTCATACACATTATGGAATACTTTGGCTTTATCAAAATCTGCCTTTTGTTCATTATAAAGTTCAAGCACTCTTTCCATTCCTAATTCTTTGATATATGGATTGCTATAATGTGATTCTATAAAACTATGCCCATAACATAAGCAACTATTTATCATCTCTCTACAGTCTAGTTCTCTATGTAATCGTTCTTGCTCTTTTGTTAATTTGCAAGGATTTCCATTCTCAAATCGTGGTATTTCATTTTTTATTTTTTCTATTTCTTTTCTTGTCATATTATTTTCACCTCCAATAAAAAAAGAAGCGAATCTCATTTGATTTGCTTCTATCATATTTAATCATATAAAAACTTATATAAAGTTTTTCTTTAACCCTTTTTAAAAGTCAACATTATTTTTTCATTATTAGCATAAAATTGATAAGTAACTAATGAATATCCTTCTTTATCCATTTTATTGCACATTTCATCTATTGATTGTGCTACCATTTCAATATTTCCAACTCTATCAATTATCTTTGTTAAGTACATTTTTCATTCTCCAATCTTATATAGTATCTATTTCTTCTAAATCATCCATCTCTTTAAGTAATCCCTCTTTGCCCTCTATAAACATTTTTTCATCTACACATATTGTTGTAACATTTAATGCTTGAATTTTATTTGTTAAATCTTGTGCTTTTTGTATGTCATAACTTAATTTATAAATTTGACCAACATCTGTAACTACTAAATGAGAAAACTCTCCACTTTCAAATCTTTTTAACATACCATCAAATATTTCTCTATCTTTTAAGAAAGATCCTATTTCTATAAATATCTCATAATTATCAGTTTCTAATACATCTTTGCAGAATTTTATTAGTCTATTCTTCTTTTCTTCGCTCCTTTTGGAATCATTGATGCTATAATGCACAAAAATAGCACATTTTTTTACTTCTCTAAAGTCTAACTTTGGTTGTTCTTCTTTCTTTTCTTTATTTTGCATTATATATTCATACATTTCATTACAAATTGCTCGACTTTCCATTTCTAACATTATACAGTCCTTTAATTGTTTAGGTGTGTCATTATCTTCTGCTATTTTTTGTAAATTATTATCTGATAATAAATCATCAAATTTATCTTCATCTAGTTCTTGAAAATCAATATTTAAATGTTCCTCTAATAAATTACACATCTCCTCACTATAATAATCACTAAATCTCAATAGTTCTACTGCATCTTCACTATGTGCAATTTTTTCAAGTTCCTCATAACTATTAGCTTTTCTCCATACAAAAAATTCTTCTATTTGTCTTTTTATGGAATCTAACATTGCATTTTCTGTAGATTTACTTAAAATATATTCTTCTAAATACTTTTTATCTTTTATAACTAATTGGTAATATCTTTCTAATACATTACTCATATTCTCTCACCTTCTTTATTGTTTTTCTATATATTTCCATTATTTGAAATGATTATAATATAAAAACAGATAATTAGCAACACTAACTATCTGTTCTATAACTTATGATTTTCAACCAACTATTTACTTATAAAATTTATAGTTTCTATATTCATCTAATATAGTGTTAATTTTTTTGCTTACATTATCTATTAATTTTATTGTAATAATTTCATCTTCAAATCGAGCTGTAACAACAAATTTTATTCTTATTAAATCTATATATCCAATTTCGTGATACTTTTCGCTAGCATCAACATAAATCCTTTTGTAGCTTTCAGTCTGTTCCCATCTGCCAAATAATATTTTCCTGTGTTCTACTCTCTTAATTTTTTGAAGTTTCTCCAAAATCTCATCTGCTTCTAAAAATTTCTCTGGTGTTATTTGATAATATAGTATTTCTTCCAAAAATTATTCCCCTCTTTTTTACATTTATTATTTCTATAAAAATAAGTCTTATTATTACATTTTTATTTAATAAGCAAATTGTAATTTGTTGCCCTCTTTATAATTTTGATATCCAATTATTTTATCATCAA
>CAOPQH010000008.1:19261-24809 GCA_948505485.1 uncultured Clostridia bacterium | reverse complement strand
ATTATTGTTCCTCCAGAGTCTATTATTTTGTAATATAATTCTTTATTTTCTGATGGATATATGTTGTTTAGTCCACTTGGTAAAACTGCTATTGTTGTTCCTCCATTTTCTATACATGTATTATGGGCTATGGAATCTATTCCTTTTGCCATTCCGCTTATAATTGTAATATTATATTCTACTAATTCTTTGGTAAATTTTTCGCACATTTTTTGACCATATTCTGAATGTATTCTTGATCCTACAACTGAAACAGAAAAATTATTTAATATATTTTTATTTCCCTCTATGTATAAAAATTGTGGCGGATCTTTTATTTTTCTTAGATTTGATGGATATAATTTATCATTAATATTAATTTTTATCATTGTTTTCTCCTATTAAAATTTGTCATTGTACTTTCTATCTAGGCTCCTGTATTGTATTGCTTCTGCTAAATGCCTTTCTTGTATATCTGCTGATGACTCTAAGTCTGCTATTGTTCTTGCAACTTTTAGTATTCTTCCATATGCTCTTGCACTTAACCCTAATTTTTCGAAAGATATTTCTAATATTTTTTTACCTTTATCGTTTATATTACAATACTTTTCAATTAACTGTGGTGTTAATTCTGCATTTGAATATATTTTTAATTTATTATATCTTTCTAACTGTATTTTTCTTGCTTTATTTACTCTTTCTCTTATTTGTAATGATGTTTCTGGTTTCATATCTGAGTTTAATTTTTGGTATTTAACAGGTTTTACTTCTATGTGAATATCTATCCTATCTAATAATGGTCCACTTATTCTTCCTAAATATCTATTTATTGACTGTGGTGTGCATGTACACTCTTTTTCTTCGCTTCCGTAATATCCACACATACATGGATTCATGCTTGCTACAAACATGAAGTTACATGAATAAGTTAATGTAGAATTTACTCTGCTTATTGTAATTATTCTATCTTCTAGAGGACCCCTTAGTACTTCTAAAGTATTTCTGTTAAATTCTGGGAGTTCATCTAAAAATAACACTCCATAGTGTGCTAAACTTATTTCTCCTGGCTTTGGTATTCTTCCTCCTCCTACTATTGATGTTGCAGATACTGTGTGATGTGGTGCTCTAAATGGCCTTTGCGTTATTATAGATGAGTTACTTTTTAATTTCCCTGCTACACTATGTATCTTCGTTATTTCTAATGCTTCATTAAAAGTTAAATCTGGTAATATTGTAGGTAGTCTTCTAGCCATCATCGTTTTTCCTGACCCCGGACTACCTATTAACAAACAGTTATGTCCTCCTGCAGCTGCTATTTCTAAAGCCCTTTTTACATTTTCTTGTCCTTTTACTTCTGAAAAGTCTACACTGTATTTATCATTATTTCTAAAAAATTTCTCTATATCTACTGTCTGACTTTTAATATCCAAATTACCATTTAAATATTCTACTAATTGTTTTAAATTTACTACTGGTATGATTTCTATATCTTTTACAACTGCTGCTTCCCTAGCGTTTTGCTTTGGTAATATTACTTTTTTTATTCCTAATTTCATTGCTTCTATACACATTGGTAAAACTCCATTAACTTTATTTAATTTTCCGTCTAATGATAACTCTCCTATAAATACAGTATCTTCTAATTGATTATTAATGTTTTTTTCAATTCTTCCCATTGCTGTTAAAATTCCTATTGCCATTGGTAAATCAAATATTGATCCTTCCTTTTTAGTATTTGCTGGTGCTAAATTTATTAAAAATCTTCTACTTGGAAAATCAAATCCCGAATTTTTTATAGCTGATTTTATTCTCTCTTTTGCTTCTCTTACAGTTGCATCTGGAAGACCAACGACTTCAAAGGAAGGCAGTCCACCAGTTACATCTGTCTGTACTTCTACTAAATATCCTTCTATTCCATTTAGTGCCATTGTTTTTATTATCGATAACATATATCCTCCTTTTTTTATAATATTGTTGATTTTTTATTTACTATAATATAAAATATACATATAAATTTTAAACTAAAGAATGGTGTTGTTATGAGTAGTAAAAATAGAAAAAATAATACAAATAGAAAAGCAACTGAAAAACCTTCTAAAAATCAGAAAAACACTAAAGTAGTAAAATTTAAAAGTGATATAAATTGTCCTAATACAGTTTCTCGTAAAAAACTAAGATTTACAATGATTTTCATTTTTATTATTTTAATTGCTTTAGTAATTAGAATAGGATGGTTGCAATTTATAGATGGCTCTAAATTGAAAGAATTATCTTTTTCTCAGCAATCTATAAATCAAATTATTAGTCCAAAAAGAGGAAATATTTATGACTCTACTGGTAAGGCACTAGCTATAAGTGCTCAAGTTGATACAATAACTATTAATCCTCAAAAGATAAAAACTAAAAATGAAGAAACAACGAAAACTCTAAAAGAAAAGGTGGCTAAAGGTCTTTCTGAAATATTTGAACTTGATTATAAAGAAACTATAGAAAAGGTTAATAGTTCATCAAATGTTGAAACTATTGCTAAAAAAGTTGAAAAAAATAAAGTTGATGAATTGAAAAATTGGATGAGTGAAAATAAAGTATCTGTTGGAATAAATATAGATGAAGATACTAAAAGATATTACCCATATTCAAGTTTAGGTTGTGCAGTAATTGGTTTTTGTGGTAGCGATAATCAGGGTTTAAGTGGTATAGAATATAAATGGGATTCTACTTTAACTGGTACTCCAGGTAAAATAGTTAGTTCTAAAGATAGCAGTCAATCCGAAATTCCTAATAGTGAACAAACATATATACCTCCTGAAAATGGTAGTAACTTAACTCTTACAATTGATATTAATATACAAACTATTGTAGAAAAATATTTAAAACAGGCTGTTGAGGAAAATTCATGTTCTAGAGGTGGAAATGTAATTGTTATGAAGCCTTCAACTGGAGATATTTTAGGTATGGCATCATATCCAAATTTTGATTTAAATACTCCTTTTTCTCCTAATGAGCCATTATTTAGTACTTGGGATAAATTATCTGATACAGAGCAAAAAACTGCTTTACAAAAAATGTGGGCAAATAAATCTGTTTCTGAATCTTATGAGCCTGGTTCAACCTTCAAAATTATTACTGCTTCTGCAGCTATTGAAGAAAATATTACAATACCAGATAAAAATAGTGATTTTCTTTGTAAGGGATTTGAAGATGTAAATGGTACAAAAATAAGTTGTTGGCGAAAAGAACCGCATGGATATCAAACTTTAAGACAAGCTTTACAAAATTCTTGTAACCCTGCTTTTATGCAATTAGGAAAAAGAGTTGGTGCTAATAATTTATACAAATATTATAAAGCTTTTGGATTATTTGATAAAACAAATGTTGCTTTACCTGGTGAAACAAATAGTATTTTTCATAATTTAACTAACGTAGGTCCTGTAGAACTTGCTACAATGTCTTTTGGACAAAGATTTACAATTACTCCACTTCAATTAATTACAGCTATATCAGCTGTCGCTAATGATGGAGTTTTGGTACAACCTAAAATTGTTAAAGAAATAACTAATGCAGATACTGGTGCTGTAACATCAGTTGATACTGTAAACGTAAGACAAGTATTATCGAAGCAAACATCAGAAACAATAAAATCAATGATGCAATCTGTTGTAACAGATGGTACAGGTAGACATGCTGCTGTTGAGGGATATTCTATTGGTGGAAAAACAGGAACATCTGAACCTCCAATTGGACATGAAGAAGATGGATATATAGCTTCTTATATAGCAATATCTCCTGTAGAAAATACTGAAATTGCATTACTTGTTACATTATATGATCCTAAAGGAGATAGCCATCAAGGTGGTCAAGTTGCTGGTCCAGTTGTATCTCAAATGTTGTCTGAAATACTACCTTATCTTGGTGTATCATCAGATTCACAAAATACCTCTGCTAATAATTCATCTTCTTCAAATAATGTAACTAAATCTATTCCTAATATAACCAATAAAACTGTAACAGAAGCTAAAAAAGTATTAGAGGCTGCAGGCTTTAAAACTAAAATTAATACTACAGGCGACCAAAATTCTTTACTTGTAAAGGATCAAGTTCCAAAGCCTGGTGTAGCATTAGCCCCTGGATCTATCATAATGTTGTATTCTGAAGAAAATGAAGTTAGAACTTCTGTAACAGTTCCAGATCTTAAAAACATGTCCGCAGCTCAAGCTACTAATGCCCTAAGAGCTAAAAACTTAAATATTAGCATTGAAGGTAAGGGAACTGTAGTTGCTCAAGATTATACAGCAAATTCTTCTGTTGAAGAAGGTACTGTGGTAAAAGTAACTTTAAAAGATACTTTAAAAGATGCTCATTAATTATATTAATTCCCCCGGCTTAGCCGGGGGATAGTTATTATAAACATATTATAAAATTATCCAACTTTAGCTTTATATTCTTCTAATGCTCTAGCTACCTGATCTGGACATGAAGTTCCTCTTCCTCCGCATGGTATTCCTTTAAGCATATTTATAACTTCATCTATTGTTTTTCCTACTACTAATTTAGAAACTCCTACTGTGTTTCCCGGGCATCCTCCTAGAATTTCTAGTTTTTTTATTATATTTCCATCTATTTGAAAAATCATTTCTGCAGAGCAAACTCCTTTGGGTCTGTATATAAATTCCATATTATCACTCCTTTATATAATATATACATATTATATAAGAAAAATATTATAAAATCAATACCAATTATTGGATATTTAATATTGCTACGAAGTTATTCCTATTAATAATATTTTATTTTTGTATTCTTTATACTCATTTAATAAATCTATATTACTATCTGTTAAATACTTTACTATATTTACTAAGTAAACTTTAGTTTCATAATATTTTTCTCTTTCAGTTTTATCACATAATTTTATAGAAATAGCATTTTTATATTCTGTATTTTCTTCTTGAGTTATTACTACTTTACTGTTATTTGTATTTATTTGCTGTGTATTGTTTAAAAAATTTTCCATACATATATTCCAATAACAGTAGACAGATTCTTTTATTTTATCATTATTTATAAACCTAAATAATATATTTTTAAAGTTTCCATTTTCTAATTCTATTAAAGCTTTGCTTATCCAAAATTCGTATTCTAAAATATTATTAAGTTTAATAGTCTCTTGTATTTTTATATTCTTTACTTTTGTATTTAACAATTTGCTTAATAAATCAATTACATTTTGAGATTTATTTTTTTCTATAATGGATACTTTGCTTTTTTCCTTTTGTATAGTACTTCTCCTTTCTTGCCTTTTTTATTTTATTCATAAATTTTAAATATCTTTTGTTCTATTTTTTTACTACATATCCCTCCTTATTTGTTTTTTTGTTGGATTTTCTTATAAGAATTTTTTGATTTTTTGAAAAAACTAGTTTTGAAACTAAAAGTATGTTGCTAAGTTATTTCTAACTCGCTTCGCTCCTAAGAACTATTCTGTTGTTTACAATTTCACTTCGTTCAATTGCATAAGTTATTTCTAACTCGCTTCGCTCCTAAGAACTATTCTGTTGTTTACAATTTC
>CAOPQH010000008.1:0-19161 GCA_948505485.1 uncultured Clostridia bacterium | reverse complement strand
ACTTCGTTCAATTGCATAAGTTATTTCTAACTCGCTTCGCTCCTAAGAACTAACTTAAATTATATAATTTAATAATTTAAGTATAATTTTTTGATTTTGTGTTGTCAATATTTATTCTTAAATTTGTCTATTTTTTGACCGCAAAAAATGACAAAAGGTCACTTTTTGTGACCTTTTAGTTTGATGCTATATAATAACCTACTCCTCTTTTTGTTATTAGTATTTGTGGATTTGATGTATCTTCTTCTATCTTTTCTCTTATTCTTCTTACTGTAACATCAACTGTTCTAATATCTCCATAATATTCATATCCCCAAACCTTTTCTAATAACATCTCTCTTGTTACTACTTGACTTGGTTGTGTTGCTAAAAATTTTAAAACTTCAAATTCTCTTAATGTTAAATCAATTACTTTTCCTCTAACTTTTACTTCGAATTTGTCTAAATCTAATTCTAATACACCTACTACTATTTTATTAGAACTCTCCTCTTGTTTAGTATCATTGTTATTTGCATTTGAATTTGAATTTAATTCTGCTTTTCTTAAATTAGCTTTTATTCTTGCCATAAGCTCTCTTACACTAAATGGTTTTGTTACATAATCATCTGCACCTAATTCTAGTCCTAATATTTTGTCAATTTCTTCATCTTTTGCTGTTAACATTAAAATAGGAACATTTAATGAATTTCTTATTCTTTTACATACAGATAATCCATCTAATTTAGGAAGCATTATATCTAATAAAATTAAATCTGGGTGGTTCTCTAATGCTATATCTACAGCAGTTATACCATCATTAGCTTCTAATGTTTCGTATCCTTCTTTATTTAAATTATATACTAATATATCTACTATTGGCTTTTCGTCATCAACAATTAGTATTGTTTTTTTATCTTTTTCTACTATTTCTTCTTCCACAACAATCCTCCTCTTTATTTAAGGTATATTTATAAAATACTTATATCACAAAAAAAATAATTATACAAGTTTTTTTTGTTATTTTACAAATAAATAGAATTTTTTTAATTACATAGTAACTTCAATATTATAAATTTTTCCAGATTTATCTAAAACAATACTATTTTCTCTTTCTTCTCCATTAATTTTTATACTGGTTACACCTGTATTCTTTCCATTTGGATTTAATACTTTTATATTATATATGCTTTCTCCATATTTATACTGAATAGTATATTCTTTCCATTCTTTAGGAATACATGGTTCTAGTTTTAATGTGTTATTATATATTTTCATTCCTAAAATATATTCTATTCCAGCTTTGTAATACCAACTACTTGATCCTGTATACCATGTCCATCCACCACGTCCTTTTAAATTTCCTTGACCATATATATCTGCTGCAATTACATATGGCTCAACTTTATATTTGTTAGCCGCTTCTTTTGTTCTTGTATGCTCAATTGGATTTATCATTTTATACATTTCAAATGCCTTATCTCCAAATCCTAATATAGACTCTGCTATAACTGCCCATATTGCCGCATGTGTGTATTGTCCTTATCGCCACTTTCTTATTTTACACTATAATTTTGAAAAGAATTGATATTTGGCTAGGCGTACAAGATTGAAATGTATGAGGCGTACTCTTGTACGTTGATTACATTTCAAGCGACGTACAACAACACCAAATGCAATTATCTTCAAAATCAACCCACTTTCTCATATTTCTTTCTAGCACATATAAATTTTTCTAAATTATTATTAACTTCTTGTAATGGTTTAAAATTGAAATAAATATCAACTTGCTTGTCGCTATGAATTTCAATTTTTTCTATAAATTCTCTAATTATTTCTTTTGTTGGTTTCTCCATATTAAGAAATTCTTCTATCAAATTATCTAATCTACTTTCATTTTTTGTCTTTTCACTTTCTCCAGATAGTTCTTGTTCAAGTTCTTTGATGTTTTGTTCATATACTTTTACACTCTCTTTTATTCTATTTGCATTTTTCATATATTCGTCAAGTGTAATAATTCCTGCCAATCTGTCATCATACATTACTTCCAACTTTCTAGTTTCACCCTCTATTGCTTGTTTAAAAGATTCTATTTGCTTTTTTATATCAAATTCTTGTGCCTGTTTTGTTTTAGTTTGTTTTGCAATTTCTTCTAGTCTTTTCGTATTGGTATATTCTTTGCAAACTTCTCTTAAAACTTCTAACATTTGTTCTTCAAAAACTTGATAATTAAAATTGTGTGGTGAACATACATCAAATTTTCCAAACCTTCCATATCTTTGACATCTACCATAGATATTTCCGTTTTTATCTGGACTTCTTATTCCAATATATCCTTTACACTCGCCACAGCGAAGTAAACCTTTGAATAAGTAATCATTCTGTACGACTCTTGAGCCTTTAGTTGCTTGAATTACTTTTTTTGCTCTTTCAAAATCTTCTTTACTTATAATAGCTTCATGCATATTTTCTACTTTTATCCAATCTTCTTCTGGTAAATCTATAAACTTTTTAGATTTAAAACTTACCTTTTTTCTTTTTCCTTGTATAACTGTTCCTGTATAAATTTCATTTGAAAGAATAAATCTTACTGTAGATTGTTGCCATAGTCCATAAGTTAAAGACTTTGTTCCTCTTTTTCTCTTGTTATAATCTGATGGAATTGGAATCTTCTTTTTACTTAAATAATCTGCTATTTGCATTGTACCAAACCCTGCTAAATATTTTTCATATATTAGTTTTACTACATTTGCTGCTTCTTCATCTATTATTAAATGGTATTTATTTTCTGGATCTTTTTTATATCCGAAAAGGCGCTGTTCCTAAATATTCTCCAAGATTTCTTTTTGATTGTAATACACTATTTATTTTCTTTGATGTATCTTTTGCATACATTTCATTTAATATTGATTTAAATGGTGCTATATCATTGTTTGATGTATCATAAGCCGTATCTATATTGTCTAATATTGCAACAAACCTTACTTCATGTTCTGGAAAATATGTTTCAATGTATAATCCTGATTGCACATAATTTCTACCTAGTCTTGATAAGTCTTTCGTTACTACCATATTGATTTTACCTGCTTCAATATCTGCTATCATTCTATTAAATGCTGGTCTATCAAAACTTGTACCACTTACACCATCATCAACGTATTCTGATATAAAGTTTAGTTTGTTTTCTTTGATGTATTGCATTAGCAAAGTTCTTTGGTTTCCAATACTTTCACTTTCTTGATATTTTTCTTTTTCTTCATCTTCTCTTGAAAGCCTTATATATATGCCTACTTTATAATCAATATTATTCATTATTGAAAGCTTCATTTTACCTCCTTCTTATGCTATTTAAAGAAACGGAACTAATATTTTCTAAGCTCATACTTCGCTAAGAAAATCTAAGTTTCGCATAAGTTATCTGTAATGTTCGTTCCTCACTAACAGCTAACTTAAATGAGATAATATTGATACTCTTATTGGTTGTATACAACTTCACTCCGTTCAGTTGCATAAGTCATCTGTAGCACTCAAAGCATAGCTTTTCGTTAACAGATGACTTAATTATACCATATTATCTCTTTTAATGCTATTTATATTTCAAATTTTATTTTTACAATAATTTCCAAATGCTCTTTCTATAATCTTTTCTAATGCTTCTCCTTTTTCATTAAAAACAATATTTACTTTAAAATCATTTTTCTTTTTATATTCTCTTTTTTTTGCTTTTTCTTCCTGCATTTGCCCCACTCCTTTACTTGTAATTATTTCCATTTTTAAATAATTCTATTCAAATAACTGAATTGTACTCACTATACTATGAATTGTTTACCTTTGATCAGAATGGGTACAAAAAAAGAAGATATTAATTTATATCTCCTCTATAACTTGTAATTTAGTGGTTACTTTTTCTTTTTTGATTTTGGTATTGGTGTTACTTTTTCTAGATTCACCATAAAATTTACTCCTTAATTTCTCATTCTTCTATACCAATTTTTGTAGCATATATTTTAATATTCTCTTTATCATTTAACTTTTTATAAATATCCCATAGTCGTTCTAAAATAGCATCTACTTCTTCTATTCCTTCAATGTGTTCTGCTCTTAATAATATTTCTTTTGCCTTTTGTAAATTATAATGTTTGTTATCTCTTTTATCAAGATACCAATCTGCCATTTCTATATATCCCCATGTCCATTGTGTTTTTACCTTTAAATAGTCTTCAATTATCTTTGTTGCTTTTTCTTCATTACCTAATCTAAATTCAGTATTTGCTTTTTCTCTGATTGCCCTTTCTCTCCAATATAATTCGTTTTCATTATCTAAGTCAAATATATCTTCTATAGTATTCCATAATTCAAGTCTTTCATATAATTTGTCCTCTTCATCACTCATCGCTAATACATCTTCATACGTTTGAATCCAATTCAATAAGCTGTCATACCCTTCATATTTTTCATCATATTCGCTTATACTTTTTATATTATTATTTTTGCATATATCTTGAACATCAAACCATGCTATTCTTAATAAATGACTTCCTTTTTTGTTTTCTTCTCTTTTTAAATACCATTCTGCTTTGCAAACAAATTCATCTATTAAATTAAGCTTGTCTAAGTCATCGTTATTATTTTTATTAATACAACATTTCTTGTATTTTTTTCCACTTCCACAATAGCATAAATCATTTCTGCCTATATCCATCTTGATGCCAATATAATTATCTTCTCTCTTTTGTATTATATATTGGCACACTTTATAATCATCCGAATTTTCAAATTCTTCATCTTCTATATATCTAAAGCATTGCCATTCTTCCATTATTCCAACAGTATCATAAATATATTCATAAAACGGTTTTAATGGATATATATTTCTATTTATTTTACTATCGTCTTTTAATATATTTTTTAAATCTTCTCTTTCTTCTTTGTTTTCAATTATATACATTACTTTATCAATATCTTCTGCTAACTCTGTTAATTTTAAATAACATATCTCATCAATTATTTCTTCATATAAATATGAATTATCATTTCCATCTTTTTCATTTAATAGTTTTTTTAGATAATTTACTAAAAAATTTCTATCCTTTACACCATAAAGATATAATATTCCAAAAGTTTGTAATGTACTACATCTAACGAACTCATTTATTTGATTATTTTCAATTATATCAAATAATGCTTTATCATCTCCATTATATGTACTTGCAAGTAATCTTGGAACATATTCTGGATAATCATCTCCTATTATATAATCTATTATTTCTTCGTCTTTATTTAGTAAATCTATTAAATATGGAAATGCTTTTTGCTCTTTAAATTCTGCCAATAGAAAATATGCATAAATATATCCAAAGAACTCATCTTCTTCATAATAAATTTCATCTAAATTATTTTTTGTATATTCCAGCATTTCAATTAGCTTTGGCGTTATCTCTTCTTTATGTTTTATTGCTTGTTTTAATGCTTCTTTCGGCAAGTTTTCTGTATAATATTTTAATTGTTCAATAATTTCATTTATTTCCATATATTTTGCTCCTTTTTATTTTATTAATTTATATCTCATTCTATGGTTTTAGTGCTGTAATCGGCACAATATAAATACCAGTTTCTGGATCTCTTACCACTGCTGAACATTTTCCAACTATAATACACATAAATGAAGGCTTTTTTATCATATTATCATAAAAATTTAATAAACTTTTCTTTGCCTCATCAACTTGATTATAACCTAGTTTTATTTCTACAGCTGCATATTCTCCACCTGAAAATTCTAAAATAGAATCCACTTCTAATCCCGTAACATTATCTCTAAAATGATATAAATGCCCATCTAGATAATCCATATAAATTCTTAAATCTCTTTCTACAAGTGCTTCAAACATAAAACCAAATGTATTTAGATCTTTTAAAAGCTTTTCTGGTGTTAATCCTAAGCAAGCACATGATAATGATGGATCTGTAAGATGTCTTTTAGGAGATTTCCCAACTCTGTTAGGAGAACGATAATTTTCTCCATATGCCCCTTGATTTTCAATTAAATGTAATCTATCTAATACATCTAAATAGTCAATTACAGTATCTCTACTAGATAAAAGTTCTGTACCATTTTCATATTCTTCTATATCTTTTATTATTGTTTTATTTCCTACAATTGATGATTCATTTCTTGATAGTGATTTTAACAACATTCTCATTTTATCTTTATCTCTTCTTTTTTCTGTTCCTTCATTCATGTCTATATTCAAAATTGAATCAATATATGATTTTGGAATGAGACCAATCTTGTTTTCACTAACATTTATATTAGCTGGCCACCCTCCTCTTATTAAGAGTTTAGCTAATTGCAATATCTCTACACTGCCAGTATTAATTGTTTCCTGTGTATTATTAAGCATTTTTGTCAAAGAAGCTTCTCCTAATGAATCTCCTGATTCATATAAACTCATAG
Organism: uncultured Clostridia bacterium; assembly: GCA_948505485.1. Taxonomy (GTDB): domain Bacteria; phylum Bacillota; class Clostridia; order TANB77; family CAG-508; genus CAG-269. Next base: position 12,730 of record CAOPQH010000008.1, on the reverse strand, counting down.
TATACATATTAAGTCTTCCAATTCTACCTGCTCCTGAATGGTGTACTTTTTCTTTCATTATTTTATCTGGTAATGTTGTAGAACCTGTTATAATAAAATTTCCCTTTTCTGTGATTTTATCACATTCGCGCCTAACTGCATCCCATATCGTTGGAACTAAATGCCATTCATCAATTAATTGTGGTTTCTTTTCTATATCCTTATTAAAAATTGATTTTACATCTAATTTTGCCATTTCTCTTACATCATCATCATCCATATAAACTTCACTCTTAGAAAGTCTTAACGATGTCCATGTTTTACCACACCATTTTGGTCCTTCTATACTTACAGCTCCAAACACTGATAAATAATCCTCTAACTTTTTTTCAATTAATCTTTTTCTATATTCTTTTTCATTAATTGCTATTTCAATCACCTCTTCATTAAATATAGCATTTTTTCAACAAATAGTCAATATATAATCGACACTTTTTAAGGATTACAGTCGACACTTTTTAAGGATTTTAGTCGACACCTTTTAAAGACTTTATTGTGCAGATTTTTAGTAATCTGCTGTGCACTTTTTGACTATATGTATTTTAAGAGTATCAATATCTTTTCTAATGATTACAACTTCGCTATCGCTCAGTTGCATAAGACATTCGTAAAGCTCACTTTGTTCGCTAACGACTGTCTTAACAACAACACTCATGTGTGTATTGTCCACCATTTTCTCTAACTCCTGGTAAATATGCTTTTATATATCCGGGCTGTAGCTTTCCATTTTCAAATGGAGGGTCTAATAGTTTTATTATTCCATTTTCTTTATCTATTAGATGATCTTCTAAACTTTCCATACTAATATATTTTTTATCATTATCTGCTGCATTTGATATAACGCTCCAACACTGTGCAATATTATCAATTCTACATTCATCATTTTCCATACTTCCTAGAATATCTCCATCATCTGTAAATGCTCTCTTAAACCATCTTCCATCCCATCCATTTGTGTTTAGCGCTTTTTTTAATTGTTCTTTTATTTTTTCATATTTATCAGCAGTTTCCAAATCATTTCTTTTTGTACAAATTGGTATAAATCTTTCTAAAATATAATATAGGAAAAATCCTAGCCATACACTTTCACCTTTTCCCTTATTGCCTACTTCACTAAAACCATCATTCCAATCTCCGCTTCCAATTTTAGGCAAGTAGTTTTCTCCAAATTCTACTTTATTTATTGATTTTTTACAATGCTCATATATTGTATCTGAAGTTTCTGATTTTTCATATTTATCATATCTCTCATCTTCATTTTCTTTTAATTGTGGACCTTTTATATAATTAGTTTCTATTTCTAAAATCGAATTATCTCCTGTTAACTCGATATATTCTAATGTTATAAATACTAACCATAATAAATCATCTGAAAATCTTGTTCTTATTCCCTTTTTATTTTCATCATGCCACCAATGTTCTACATCTCCTTCGATAAATTGATGTTCACTATGCTTGATTATTTGTTTTTTTAAATAATTTGAATCTATATATTTTAATGCTAAAGTATCTTGCAATTGGTCTCTATATCCAAATGCTCCTCCAGATTGATAAAATCCGCTTCTTCCTACTAATCTACATGCAATAGTTTGATACAATGCCCATCCATTTAATATTATATTGATTGATTCTGTAGGTGTCTTTACTTTTATCTTTTCTAATATATCTTTCCAATAATTTGTTACTACCTCTAATTCATTTTTACAATTTGATATTTTACTGTATTTATATGCTGTATTTTTAGCTTCTAATACTTGGTTTTCGGCTCCTAATATTATTGATATTTCTTTTTCAGAAAAGCTTTCTAATTCTATGTCTAATTCTATTGCTATACAAGAATTCTTTCCTAAGCCTGTATCATTATTTAGCTTGGTCATTTTTAGGGTATCAGGATTTATGATACCTCCACTACCTAAAAAGTAAGTTTTATCTCCTGTATATGAATTTATTTTTTCGCTGCTAGACACATATATAATATTGTTTTCTAAGTCGTTATTATATATATTCTTTGCTGTAACAATATTGCTATTTTTCTCATAATTTATATCTAAATATGAATTTGATTTTATTTCATCTTCTCCTATTACTGGCTTTATATAATATATTATTTGTATCTTCTTTTTAGTTGGATTTCCATTTCTTAATTTTAATATATTTATTTTAGCAGAATCTTCTTTTGGAACAAATACATTTAATTCCTGAGTTATTCCATTACTAGAATGAATATATTTTGCATATCCAAATCCATAAATAACATTATAGTTGTTGTTATCTCCTTTTGGATTGCATCCCAAAGACCAAGTTTTTTCTGTTTCTTTGTCTTTTAAGTATATTACTTCTGATGGAATATCAAACACTGCTGAATTGTTCCATGCTGTTACTCTATTTAATCTACTGTTTTTGTACCAAGAATATCCACCACCATTTTCTGTGATGATTGTTCCAAATTTTTCATTCGCCATTACATGGCTCCATACTGACGGAAGTCTCTTTTCTTTGTTGTTTACAATTAAATATTCTTTTCCATCATTTGAAAAACCTCCATATTCATTATAATATTTTATGGTGTTTATGTCTTGAATTATATTAATATTTTCATTACTTTCTTCTATTGGTTGCATTATATTATTGTTTTTCGATTCAATTTTTTTGTAGTTTTCTACACTTTCTTCTTCTAGATCATCTAATATTACTTTTAATTCTCCTTTACGTGCATCTATGATTATATCTGCAACTACTTTAAACAAGTTGATATCTTCTTTTTCTATTTCGCCTTTTGGTATTACAAATATTCCACCTCTAATATTTTTCATGAATGCTATTTGATGGTTTAATATTGCAGTTTCTATTTCTTCTCTTACATAGTTTTCATAACTGTGTTTTTCTTCATCCATAATTACAATCTCTACTTCAAAATTCTTTGTTCTGAAAAACTCATATGCCTTTAATACTTGTCCTACTACATATATATCATTTACATCTTTGATTTTCACTAGTATTATAGGTAAATCCCCTGATATACCATATTTCCATAAATCACTTTGTTTATAAGAAGTATTTGCCATGTTTTTAGTGTATATTGATTTTAACGGATTTCTAAAAATCATATATGATAACATTTTTTGATATACATCTATATCTTTACTTTTTATTCCTAAATATCTATTTTGTGCTTCTACTTTTGCTCTTGATAATTCAAATATTCTATTAACATTTTCTTTATTTTTATATTTGTTTAAATTTTCTATAGCTTTTTCTCTTTCGTAATCTACTGATAATACCAAATCTATATATATTTTTTCATCTGGTTTTATTTTTATTGTTCTCTTCATTGCTACAATAGGATCTGTTACTAGCCCTATATCATTTGATAATGGTAATGATTTTTTTATCATTTGTGGTATCTCTAAATTTCCTCTTTTAAAAAACTTTTCTTTGTCTATTTCAAACTCATAATCCCCAATTGTTTCACTTTCTGTGAATATTTGCGTTGCTAAATATACTTCTTTTTCTGATTTGGCTCTTTTTTTTCTTTTTACAATTAAATTTTTTGTATCTTCATCATATTCATAAACTAAAAATAAATTGTTAAATGCTGGATGTGAATAATCTTGTTTTTTATTAGAAAGTACAGGTTCAAAATAACTATATATTTCTAATGTTTCTTCATCTTTTCCAAAGTTTTTTATTTCTAATCTTCTTATTTCTACATTTTCATTTAATGCAACTGTAACTTTCATTTTTGTCTCTATACTTTGATCCACTCTTTCAAATTCATCTTGGTCTGGCATAAATTTAATATTATATTTATCAGGTTTTGAGATAAAATTATTGTAATTTGTAGACCATATTGCCTTATTTTTAATATTTTTTATATAGAAAAATATTCCCTGTGGATAATCATCTGTTTTTTTATATCGATTTATATATATCTCTTTGAATTTACTTACTCCTAATCCGTTTTGGTTTATTGCAACTGTATAATCATCATTTGAAATTACATTTCCTCTAACAAATTCTTCTTCTAATTTATTGTATTCTCTTATGCTATAGTTCTCATAATCTTTATATTTTAATTTTTCTAACTTTTTCTTGTCTTCCTTAGCTATAATTGTTTTTGTAGGCATTCTTTCTTGCAGAAGTATCTCAATTGTTTGCATTTCTGGGTTTTTAGCAAACCTTGTTTGTGTTATATTATTATTAAATAAATTGTTGATTGATATTAATATTAGTCCTTGATGATGAGCCATATAGGTTTTTACTTGTTCAAATTTTTTTCCTTTTTCTAATCTCGATGGTGTATAGTCTATTGCTTCATAAAATCCATATTTACTTAACATTCCTTCTTTTTCTAATCTTTTTAGGTTCTCAACTACTTCATTTGGCATCTCATTTATTGCTAAAATACTACCATAACTTGAAATAACAAATTCATCTGCTAATCCTCTTTTTAGACCTAGCCACGGTATTCCAAATGCTTTATATTGATAATTAGACTGTAAATCTTTTAAATTAAAGGCTGCCTCTGACATTCCCCATGAAATTCCTAATTTTTTACAATATTGCATTTGACTCATAATAGCAAATTTAGAAGATTCATCTAATAAACTTCCCTCATATCTAGGAATATTTATATTTGGCATTAAATATTCAAATGCTGTACCTGACCACGAAAGCAATCCTTTATATTTGTCTAAATTTGTTAATGTTCTGCTTAAATTATTCCAATGCTTTGATGAAATATCTCTTTTAGCAATTGCAACCAAGCTTGCCTGCCTAGCTTCTGATGCTAACAAATCATAATATGAATTTGTTAATTTGTTTTCTTCTATATTAAATCCTATTGAAAACAATCTTTTTTCGTCATTATATAATACTTTAAAATCTGTTTTTTCAATAATACAATCAATAATTTTTAATAGATTTCTACTTGTATTTATAATTTCACTTTTTTCTTTTAAACTTTGTATATTATTTGTTACTAAATCTAATTTATATTTATTTTTTATATCCTGTTTTTTTATTCTTTTTATAGTTATTGGTTCATTTATAATTGTTAATAAAAATTGCTTAATTACATATAAATATCCAATAAAGTTTCCACTATCTACAGTCGATATATATCTTGGTATTAGTGGTTCTTTTGTTTTTATATTGTACCAATTATATAAATGTCCATTCCATTTTTGAAGATCTTCTACAGTTTTTATAATATTATTTAATAATTCTATAGTTTCTTTTAAATTGCTATATTTCAAATCATAGGCAGATACTACAGCTAATAATGATAATCCTATATTTGTTGAAGATGTTCTATTAACAGTAGCTTGTAATCTGCTTTCTTGATAATTATCTGTTATAAGGTAATTATTATCTTTATTTAAATTATCTTTAAAAAATTGCCATGTAGCTTCTCCTATTTTATAAACATATTCTTTATCTTTTTCTGATAACTTGTCTACTTTCTTTATTTTATTTTTGTCTTTACTTATATAGCACATAAATAATGGTGCTAATAGCCATAATACTGCAATAAATAATAAATATATTTTTATTGGTTTTATACTACTTATTATTAATAATATTCCAAGAATAATATTAATAAACATCATTTTATAATATGATATTATATCTGTATTAGAAAGTTTTTCTGCTTCTTCTGATGTTACCCATTCTAGTAAATTTCTTTTTGATATAATTTTTCTGTATAAAGTTTTTATAATTGCTTTTGTAGATTCATAGGCTTTATGTGGTACACACCCTAAAGTAATAATAACTCTTAAAAATGCACCTTTTATTCCATTAATTTCTGGAGTAAATGTTTTTTGCCTTTCTTCTCCTTGTTTTTTAAAAATTATACTATCTATAATTTCTAAAATAAAAGGAAAAATTAATATAGTTAATAAAGATATTATTATATTATTTAAATTTACATTATATATTATTTCTAATATTTTAAAACATACAATTTCTAGTATCACTGATACCTCGAATAAACTTCTACGTAAATTATCTAGTATTTTATACTTAGATAAAAAATTTAAAGGATTTTTTATTATTTTCTCTGAATTTCTTATTTTTTTATTTAGCCATTTGCTTATTTGCCAATCTCCACGTATCCATCTTGATAATCTACTCATAAAACTAGTATATTTACTTGGATATCCATCCATTAGTAAAATATCTGTTGCTAATCCACATCTTAAATAATTACCTTCCAATAAGTCATGACTTAATACTGTATTTTCTGGAAATGCATCTGAAAGCACTTCTGAAAACACTTCTAAATCATAAATTGCTTTTCCTGTAAAAATCCCTTCTCCGAAATTATCTTGATATATGTCAGATATAGCATTTGTATAAGAATCGATTCCTCCTGCACCCGCAAATAACTCTGTAAATAAGTTTTTATGACTAATATTTAAATTCACTCCTATTCGTGGTTGTATTAATCCATATCCATCTACTACTATTTTTCGCTTTTTATCTATAACTGGTGTATTTAGCACATGTGCCATTGCACCAATTAATTCAAAAGCTGTATTAAGAACTAAATCTGTATCTGCATCTAATGTAATTATATACTTAATTTTAGGAATTTTATTTATAGTGTTAACTCTAAATGTATTTTTTGAATTTCCTAACATATATTCATTAAATTCATGTATTGCTCCTCTTTTTCTTTCCCAACCTAAATATGAATTTTCTTTTTCATTCCATATTCTATTTCTGTATAGAAAATTAAATATTTGATCATTTTCTTTGCTATATTTTTTGTTTAAAAACTTTACTTGTTTTAAACCTTCTTGGATAATTTCTTCATCTATGTTTTCTTTTTCTTTACTACTTTGCGTGCAGTCTCCAAGTAGTGTAAAATAAATATTTTCACTCTTATTTGATAAATAAAATACTTCTAACTTTTGCATTAAATCTTTAACTTTTTGTCTAGAATTTAATATAGTTGGTATTATTACCATTGTAGCGTTTTCTTTGTTAATACCATTAGAAAAATCAAGTTTAGGTATCATCTTAGGCTTAACTATTTTTCCTAAGATATATTGAGCTAATTGTATTATTAATTCTGAAATAGGTATTATTGATATTAATCCTAATATTAGAGATATCCATATATTGTGTATGCATTTATTTAATATACTTATAACTGCATACGAAAAAAGTAATACAATTAAATATATTGTAAATACATACAATCTTGATTTTAATTCATTATTTACTTTTTTATTTTTCTTAAACTCTAATTCAGAATATAACAAATTTATTCCTTCATCAATCAAATAATATCCTATATGTTGTTTTTTTGTCTTATTTTTTGATTTCATGGCTAATTTTAATATTTTGTTTGCTATATAGAACTCAGATATTTTTGTTTTTTTAGATATCTCTTTTATTACATTTCTATAGTAATCTTTAGTTCTATAATCCATTTTGTCATATACTCCTGCAGGATCTTGCCTTAATATCTCTTCTACACCATTTATTCTTTCAAATATTTCTAAAAAATTAATCCTTAATATTGTTTTTAAACTTGTTATACTGTTTCCAATTGACACTCTTCTTACAGCAATATCAAAGTGCTCTTTCTTTATTACTTCTGAGACTGTAGTTCCTGTTTTTTCTACTTCTTCTTCTAATATTTTTAAATAACTATTTGCTTTTTTTCCATATCTTTTTAGTACATATGACATATATTCTATAAATGGATATTTCATATCTTTAAAAATTTTATTATCATTTTTTAAGATATTTTTTGTGTTAAAAACTTGCTCACTTTTGTCTTTTTGTTCAACTAATCTCTCTACCATATTTTCTACTTTATATTTTTGTACTTGTGACACATATATTCTTTCACATATTTCTCTTATTTTTTCTATAATTGCAATTTCTAGAAATATGCTTATGTTCCATATTTCATCCATACTTAATGTTTTCTTAGTTTGATATGCTTGCAAATATCTTTCTAAGTCTTCTTTTTCTATTTTATTATTTGTGTATGCAACTATTTCTGTGGCTAATACATATATTCTAGCAAAGCCTTTATTATATCCATTTTGTATGCCTAGAAAATTAGTATACTTTTTTAAAGATAATTCTTTTTGTATGGATTTTACAGTTTCTTCTATAATATAAAAATTATCTAATAGCCATTCTCCTGCTGGATGAATGTTAATTCCTAATTTTACATGTTCATTTAGTAAATCATACACATCTTTTATCACTTCATAATTTTCAAGCATTCTAGGTACAGGATATGTCTTTCTATCAGATTTTAGTTTCAAATTATGATTTGAAGCAACCTTCTCTAAATATCTTTCTAGTTGATTTTTATCTAATAAAGCTCCATCAATGTTTAAGATTTTATATTCTCTCAACTTTTCCACTCCTTGCAATTACTGTTTTGAGTTATTGTTTGCAAATTGTGGAAATTTTATGCAATAAAAATACAATTTAATATTTATAAAGAGCCTTTCTCAAAAAGGGGAAAAGCTCCTATTCGTCAATATCTAATTCAAAATAAAATTCTACTCCATTATATTTATTTTTTATTCCGTATGCATTATTATAGTTGTTCATAATTGCTTTTACTAATGAAAGTCCTATTCCTGTACCTCCATCGTTTCTGTTACGAGATTCATCTATTTTATAAAATCTCTTCCAAATTCTGTCTTGATTTTCTTCATCTATATTATCACCTGTATTAAATACTTTTACTATTACTTTATTTTTTTCTGTATCTACTATATTTTCTATTTTTATATACTTCTCTCCATCTACTTCTTTAACATGTTTAATTGCATTTGTTAGATAATTAGTTATTACTTGCTCTATATAAAAATCGTCTGCATATACATTTATTTTTTTATCTTCATTATATTGTACTTTTACTTCTTTTTCTTCAAGCATAACATGTGTCTTTCTAAGAACTTCTTTTTCCAATTCAACTATATTAAATTGTTTATTGTTAAATTCTCTTTTTCCGTATTCTAGTTTCATAAGTTCAAGAAGTTGTTTAACTAACTGGTCCATTTTATTAGATTCATCTAGTATTACTTCTGCATAAAATTTTCGGCTTTCTTCATCACTATTTACATTTTCTAATAATCCTTCACTATATCCTTGTATAAGCGCTATTGGTGTTTTTAATTCATGTGATACATCAGATATGAAACTTTTTCTCATTTCGTCAATTCTTGATTTTTCTTCTATATCTCTTTCTAGTTCTGAATTACTACTTCTTAATTGTTTAATGGTCTTCTCTAAAGTATCTGACATGGTATTTATACTTTTTCCTAAATTATTTATTTCATCATCTATATCTGTAACTTTATATTTATGGCTAAAATCTAACTTTGACATTTTATTAGCTATATCATTTAATTCTAGTATAGGCTCTGTAAATCTCCTTGATATTATAGACCCTAAAATTCCTCCAAGTAATATAGTAATTATTGCTATTAGATATAAAAATTCATTTGATATTTTTACACTTTCTTTAATTAAAGTAATTGGTATCCTAATGTATAGTAAATATCCGTTATCTAATTTAGCAGAAAGCAATACGTAATTTATTCCTGTTCTAGTATCTTTCATTTGCTTTATTGAGTATTGATTTCCTTTTTCTAATACTTCATCTCTTCCAATATAAAATCTTGTTACCATAGACCTCATTTGACCTAGTGTTGCATAAAAGTTTTCATCTGAGGTATATACACTTGTATTATTATCACTACTTATTAAAATATCAAAATTATTTTTTATTGCTATCTTTTCTAATTCTTCTTCTAAATTAATATCACTTTGGGGATTATTATAATAGTCATTTATTTGAGAATATACTAATTTTAAAGTATTTTTTTTGTTATATAAATAAAATGTTTCTAATACTATATTATTTAATAATATTAAAACAACAACAATTAATAATATGGCAGTAGAAAAAGTCAAAAATAGCTTTACTCTTACTGATTTTAATTTATTCTTTATCTTTTCCATTTTTATATCCTACTTTGTTTTTATTACTTTCTTATTTCAAATTTGTATCCTATTCCTCTAACTGTTTGTATGTATTTTCCTTTTTTTCCAATTTTATGTCTTATTTTTTTTATGTGACTATCAATTGTTCTAGAATCTCCATAGTAGTCATAATTCCAAACGTTATTTAATATCTTATCTCTTGATAAAGCAATATTTTCATTATCTAATAAGTATTTTAATAATTCGTATTCTCTTAAACTTAATTCTATTAACTTGCCATCTACAGTAACAGTCCTTCCTTCTTTATCTATAACAATTCCATCGTAATCTTTTGTGTTTTCTTTATCTCCATTTATTCTTTTTAAAATAGCTTCTATTCTAGCTACTAATATCTTAGGACTAAAAGGTTTTGAGATATATTCATCTACTCCTAATTCAAATCCAAATAGTTCATCTTGTTCTTCTCCTCTAGCAGTTAGCATTATAACTGGTACTTTTGATTTTTGTCTGATTTCTCTTAATACAGACCACCCATCTAATTTGGGCATCATTACATCTAGCAATACTAAGTTTATTTTATTTTTGTTTTCTTCAAAAACTTCTAAAGCCTTTTCTCCATCTTCTGCTTCTAAAATATTATATCCTTTGTTCATTAGAAAATCTTTTATCAATTTTCTCATTCTTTGCTCATCATCAACTATTAAAACAGTAGTATCTACCATTTTTATATCTCCTTTTTAGCATATATTTATTACTATTTAGTTATTATAGTTCTTCTGATGTCCTGCAACGGGTAATTCAATATTTTTATTCCATTGCCTCTGTAAACATAGCTGGGGTCTTCCTACCGGCATGTAATAAAAATATTGAATCCCCCTGCGCGGACTTTAAGATACGGCTAACTAAATAGTTATATTATTTGTATAATTATACTTTACTTTTATGTTTTTTTTGTGAATTTCTATTTTTTTATTTGAATTGTTTGCGTATTATAAGCTAATTCCACATTTTCTTTTTTTAATATCTGCATAATTTTATAATTTATATTTTCTTTTGCTGATAAAAAGCTTGGATAATCAACACATTCGGTATATGCATATACTAAAATATCTATTCCATTATCAGTTATTTCATCAAATTTAACTAATATTGTATCATCCATTACAGCATCTCTATTTTCTAACATCTTATGTATTTCAGATTTTATTTTTTCTACTTTTTCAAGTGGAGTATCTAATTCTAAAACTAAATTTATTTTATATCTTCTTTTTTCCATCCTACTCCAATTTATAATTGATGATTCAGCAACTATAGAGTTTGGAATATTGACTAAAGCATTTTCAAACACTCTAATTCTAGTGCTTCTAAATGTCATATCTTCTACAGTTCCTTCATAAGTTCCGACTTCAATCCAATCACCAACTTTAAATGGTTTATCTAAAAATATAACTAATCCTCCAAACAAGTTCTTAGCAGTATCTTGTGCTGCAAGAGTAAAAATAACTCCACCTAATCCTAGCCCTGCAACTAATCCATTTAAATTATATCCTAGTTCTGTTATAACTAAAAATGCTCCTATAACATAAATAATTCCTCTTACTATTTTTAATATAAAATTTAATACAGAATCATCTAGTTCTTTTTCTTTGTTTTTTATAAATTTTTTAGCAAAACTTGATTTTGGAGTCATACTTTTTGCAATGCCTGTAGATGTTGTTATTATTAAAATTATTTTAAATATTTTATTTATAATATTAATTACTTCTTGACTAATATTGATAGGTTCTCTTACAAATAATATAGCTATATATACCCCTAATACTGAAAAAAATGCTTTTAGCGGTATAAAAAATGCATTATTTTTAATCTTTTTAGGATTCTTCTCTTTAACTTTAAATAATTTAATTACTATATATGATAATCCAGATTTAAATATTTGAAAAAATAAAATAATTGCAATTGCAATCCAAATGTCTACTATTTGCTCTATTGTTAAATTATTAATAAAATTAGTTATTTTACTCATATTATATCTCTCCTTTTTTCCTTATTTTAACATAAGTAAAACAAAAAATAAAGTATATAACGTTATATACTTTATTCTTGTTTTATGCCATATAATCTTTTAGTTTTTTACTTCTACTTGGGTGTCTTAATTTTCTTAAAGCTTTTGCTTCAATTTGTCTTATTCTTTCACGTGTTACCTGAAACTCTTTACCAACTTCTTCAAGTGTTCTAGCTTTTCCATCATCTAATCCAAATCTTAATTTTAACACTTTAGCCTCTCTTGGAGTTAATGTATTCATTACTTCTTCTAATTGTTCTTTTAATAGTGTATATGCTGCTGAATCATGTGGTGCTGGAGAATCTTCATCTTGTATAAAATCTCCTAAATGACTATCATCTTCTTCTCCTATTGGAGTTTCAAGTGATACTGGGTCTTGTGCTATTTTTTGTATTTCCATTACTTTTTCAACTGGAATTTCCATTTCTTCTGCTATCTCTTCAGGAGTTGGCTCTCTACCTAATTGTTGTAATAAATGTCTTGATGTTCTAATTAATTTATTTATTGTTTCTACCATATGAACTGGTATCCTTATTGTTCTAGCTTGGTCTGCTATAGCTCTTGTTATCGCTTGTCTAATCCACCAAGTTGCATAGGTACTAAATTTAAATCCTTTTGTATAATCAAATTTTT
>CAOPQH010000007.1 GCA_948505485.1 uncultured Clostridia bacterium | reverse complement strand
AATAAGTGGTCATAAAACATTGATAGATAGGTGTGTAAAAGAAGTATATGCAGATTATAAAGATAGAAATTATCAAGGAGTAGCACCAACACTTGAAGATTTTAGACAAGTGTTATTAAAACAAGATGAAAGACAAGCAAAAGATATAGCATTATCAATAGAATTATTTACAAAGGGAAGTTTGAACACTTTTGCAAAACCAACTAATGTGCAAGTAAACAATAGACTAATTTGCTATGATATAATTGATTTGGGAGAGCAACTAATGCCAGTAGGAATGCTTGTTATATTAGACAATATCATCAATAGAATTTCAAAAAATAGGAAAGCAGGAAAAACAACATATATTTTCATAGATGAAATATACTTGTTATTCCAACATCAATATACTTCATTATTTATGAGTAAACTATGGAAAAGAATAAGAAAATACGGAGGGTGTGCAACTGGAATTACGCAAAATATAGAGGAAATAATAGAAAATAAAAAAGCAAAATTGATGCTATCTAATAGTGAACTTATAATAATGTTAAATCAATCAACATCAGATAGAGATAAACTAGCCGAATTATTGCATATACCAGATACAGAATTGAATTTTATTACAAACTCTGGAATAGGAGCGGGACTAATAAAAGTAAGAAATTCAATAGTGCCATTTGAAAATAAATTTCCAAAAAACACAGAACTATATAAACTAATGACAACGAAGCCGAAAGAAGTTTTATAAAAAATATTATTTATATATGGAATTTATCAAAATATGTGGTATAATTGTAGAAAAAGAAAAAAAAGGAGAACTATATAATTGAAAAAAGTATATGTAAGTTGTCTAAAGAAATTAAGACAATTTAAAAAATTATTAACTTCAGAGAACGATTTAAAACGAGGTAAGTTATATTTTTCGTGGATAGAGTCAAAAACAGATAAAATAGAAAATGAAAAAGATGATAATTATATTTATAAAAATATAGTAAAATATACATTGCCAAAGTACAAGATAGATGAATTTAGCTATAAAAAGGCAAATAAAAATTTAAAACAGATAATTGATAATAACTATATTCGTCAAAAAAATTATTATGTTTTTAATAATACTAATATTTCTTATGAAGATACAATGTTAATTACAAAAAAAGCTGTGCTAAAAAGAGGCAATGTAGTTTGGATAGATTTTGGCTTTAATATAGGAAATGAATTTGGAGGAATGCATCCAGCAGTTATATTGAAGAATTTTGATAAAGATTTATTTGTGCTACCTGTATCATCAAAAAAACCAATAGAATATGAAAAATTAGAAAAAATACTTGCAGATGGTAAAATATCAGAAAAAGAATGCGAAGCAAGAAAAAATAAGATTACGGAAATTGTACAATTAAATGATATAAGTGGATTTAAAAAGATGATGAGATGGGCAAATATAACAAGAATAAGAAAAGTTAGTTTATTAAGGTTGAATTTTTCTGGGACAATAGGAAGAATAGACGGAGAATATATGAATGAAATATCTAAAAAAATTAGTGAAGAATTTTAGGTATAAATAATTGACTTTTGAAGTAAAATATAGTATCATAGTATTATAAAAAGTAATCAATAAAGATTGCTATGTTTGAAACGAAAGTTTCAGTAATTGCTATGTTTAATGGCTAGTGAGAAATCACTAGCCATTAGTCGTTTATAAAACAAAAAACATTTTAGTGATTGGAAGTGATAAAGTTTGAAGAAAATTATAAAAATATTATTTGTGTTATTACTAATAGGCATAATGCTTATTAGTATTTTTTTTATTTTTAAAGATAAAAAAGAAGAATATGAACAAGAAGAAATATTTGAAGAAATAATAGATGTTGCAAAAGAAAATGCAGAAGATACAAAAGAAGATGTAGTAAATATGAAAGAACTATATAAAATTAACAATGATATTGTAGGTTGGATAAAAATAGAAAATACTAATATAGATTATCCAATAATGCAAACAAAAGAAAGACCAAATTATTATTTAAGAAGAAATTTTTACAAGCAATATTCAATTTTAGGGACACCATATATAGCAGAAAATTGCAATATAGAAAATAGTGATAACTTAATAATATATGGTCATCACATAAACGGAAATAAAATGTTTGGAGAGTTAGAAAATTATAAATCAAAAGAATATTACAATAACCACAAAAACATAAAATTTTATACAATGAAGAAAAAAGCAGAATATAAAATAATTGCAGTATTTAAAACAGTTGCATATACAGGTTTTCAATATTACAAATTTTATGATGCAGAAAATGAAAGAGAGTTCAATACATTTGTAGATAAGTGTAAAGAGCTTTCTTTTTATGATACAGAAGAAATAGCAGTATATGGAGATAAACTTATAACATTATCAACTTGTGAATATTCAAATCAAAATGGAAGATTAGTAGTTGTTGCAAGAAAAAGTATGTAGGAGGTGTTATATGTGCCAGATATAAAAATAAAGCAAAAAGAAAAAAATGAAATACCCATAAAGAAAATAGACAGGAAAGCAATTTATAAAACAAAATTAAAAGATAATTTGATAAACATAAAAGAAAGAAACAATACAAATGAAAATGAAGATACAAACCCTAACAATTACAGTATAAACAGAATTTCAAAAGAAACAAGAATTGCAACTGATAAAGCTATAAATAATTTTGACAGATATGGAAGAAAAGCAACAAGAGAAACAATACAAAATATAAAAAATGGTAGTCAAAAAATAAAACAAAAGATACAAAATAGAAGTATAAAACAAGCTGAAAAGACAGCAAGGCAAAATATTAAAACATCACAGAAAACAATAAAAAAAGCAGAACAAACTGGAAAGGCAACATATAAAACAACAGGGAAAACTATAAAAGGGGCATATAAAACAGGCAAAAAAACTGCGAAAGCAACTGTAAAAGGTGCAAAAAAAACATATCAAATTGCGAAAGCTACTGCAAAAGCAACGGCTAAAGGTATAAAATTGGCAGTAAAAGCAACTATTGCAACAATTAAAGCAATAATTGCAGGAACTAAAGCACTTATTTCTGCAATTATAGCAGGAGGGTGGGTAGCCTTTGTTATAATAATTTTAATATGCTTAATAGCACTCATTTGTAGTTCTATATTTGGAATATTTTTTTCAAGTGAAGATGGTGTAGGAGATAAAACAATGAGTTCTGTAATAAGTGAAATAAATATTGAATTTACAAATAAAATTACAGATATTCAAAAGAATAACGAACACGATGAATATGAAATAAAGTCTAATAGGGCAGAATGGAAAGATATTCTATGTGTTTATACAGTTTTAGTAAGCAATGGAGATGATAGGGCAGATGTTGTAACTCTTGATGATAATAAAATTAACAAACTGAAAACTATATTTTGGGAGATGAATATTATAACATCAAAAGTAGAAACACAAGAAAAAGAAATTGAAACAACAGATGATAAAGGAAATATGAAAAAAGAAAAAGTTAAAAAAAAAATTTTATATATAGATATTCAAAATAAATCAGTTGATGAAATGATACAAAAGTATAATTTCAATAGCAAACAAAGAGAACAAATAGCAGAATTACAAAAAGATGAGTACAATTATATGTGGTCTTATGTTTTATATGGTACATCAACAGGAAGTAGTGATATTGTAAAGGTTGCTTTAGCACAAGTTGGAAATGTTGGAGGTCAACCTTACTGGTCTTGGTATGGTTTTAATTCAAGAGTAGAATGGTGTGCTTGTTTTGTCAGTTGGTGTGCAAACGAATGTGGTTATATAGAAAGTGGTACTATTCCAAAATTTGCAGGTTGTGAAAGTGAGGGAGTTGCTTGGTTTAAAACTTGTGGATTATGGCAAGAACAAGGCTATACCCCAAAAGCACGGAGATATCATATTTTTTGATTGGGCAGATAGCAATGATGGACAAGCAGATCACGTTGGTATTGTAGAAAAGACACAAAATGGCAGAGTTTATACAATAGAGGGTAATTCAAGCGGAGATATGTGTAAACAAAAAGATTATGATATAAATAGTGGTGTCATATTAGGATATGGAACACCATTATATTAGTTGAAATATTTTAAAAAATGTTATATAAGTAAATAGTGGAGAGGGAACAAATGAGATATAAGAGATTTGATGTAGTAGAATTGAAGAATGACAATAAAGCAACGATTTTAGATATTAAAGAAAATAATGAGTATTTTGTAGAAATAGTAGATTCCAATGGAACTACAATAGGTAATAAGATAATAATAAATAGTGAAATAAAAAGAGTGGTTTATTCTAAATAAAAGAAAAGATGAAAAATGGTACTAACTCAAAGTTGGGTTAGTACCATTTTGTTTTTGATGGGTTAGTACCATTTTGTTTTTTGATGTTGTTAATTATTTTATTCTATGGTATAATCATCATAACAAGTAATTTGTCTAATAGGAGGAATTTTTATGATAGGAATTTTTATAATATTATTGTTAGCAATGCTTTTGGTAATTAAATTTTGTAAAAAAACTTTAAAAATAGTGTTATCTATTATAATAATTATAGTAACTTTATATTGTATCATATTATCAATAGATATGAACAGAGTACATAGCTTTAGAGAGCCAATATTTGCAATAAAAATGGAAGAAACAGATTTGACATATAAAACAATAATATATCAAGGATTAGGCTATAAAGTAAATGTAAAAAAAGATGTAACAAAAGAAAATGAGCAAATAATAAGTATAGAAATGTATATGTTTAATAAATGTATAGCAGGAGTTATTGAATAAAATAAAATTAATAAGTAGGGCAGATAATTACCTGTCCTTTGTTATAATACAAACAAGAAGTAGTCATTTGTAGTGAAGATTAGAGGGATAAAATATGGGAAATAAAGAAGATTGGGAAGAATTAGAAAAATGGCAAGAAAGAAGAAAAGAAGAACAAAAGGAAAAGTTTAGAGTAGATTTTTCAGAAATAGGCGAAAAAAGAGAATACAAAGGAGTAAACACTATTGTAAAAGGAATGAAAATAGCAGGAAAAACAATTAAAATTGGAGAAATTATAACTATTATAATAGTTATAGCTAGCGTTCTCTTGATTTTTGACTTGATTATTTCTAATATAAATGCAAAAACAAATGTAAAACCAGAAAAAACAATAGAAAATATGTATAATACAAAAATTGATTTAATCTATAAAGATATAGATGAAAAAGAAAATGGCAAATATGTTTTTCAAGTATCAGATAATAACGAAATTCAATTTACTGCCATAAGAAAATTTGGAAGTTTAAGCGAAGATTATTCTGATAATTGTCATAAATATTACTTTGAAAGATGGGAAAGTAAAGAAAAAGAAAATTTTATAATAATCGAAAATAAAACAGAAGATATTTTAGACTATGATACATATATGAAAATAGATTCATATGAAGAACTAGAAAAAGCAATGGATATTATAAATAATTTTGTGGATTATTGTGGAAATAATTTTTCTGCTAATTGGAGAATTTATTTAAAAAAGGGAGATTACACAATATATCCTTATCAACAAAGTGGAATATCTAAAGAGGATGCAATTAATAATGCAAAAGAATTATATAATAAATATTTAAAATAAATTTTACAAAAAATGTAACGAAAATGAACTTGCTTCGTCTTATATGTAAAGATATATAAAATATTGCATAATTCAAAATTTATTGCTAATGTATATAGATGATTTAGCTAGTATTTGATTTTTAGAGTATAAAAAAACATATAAGAGAATACAAAAAACATACATAAATTAACTTGATATTTATTAAAGAATCTATTATAATGCAAATAGAAATTGGAGGATAAAATTATGGAAAAAGAAAAAATAAAATTATGGAAAATAATCGTTGCAATATTAGTAATATTATTAGTTATTTTTGCAATAAATACGATTAGAAAAGTTATAATATTTAATGATTTACAAGAAAAAATTAGCAAGTATGAAAAAAGTGAGAATATGTATTCTAAAATAGATTCAGAAAAGTCAATAACAGAAAGATTTATTAAAAATGATATAGATAAGTTAATAATAAAGTATAAAGATAAACCAATGACAGTTATTCAATTAAAAAATGGAAACGAATGTAAGAATTATACCTTTTTTGAAGAAACTAAAAAAGTAACAGTAACTGATGTTAATAGTATGGATGCCTTGAGAGTTGCAAAAATAAATAATACCATTGACACAAATTCTTTTATAGATAAACTTATAAAATGTATTACTTCAAAAGTTTCTACAGAAACAATAGATGGAAAAGAATATTATGTTATAGATGGAAAATTAAGTGGAAATCAATTAATGTTACAAGATGTTATATCAACGAAAGCATATATAGATAAAGAAACTGGATTAACAATGAAAGTAATTGAGATCACAAAAGAAAACAATAATAATAAAAAAGAATATATTACTAATTATGAGTACAATTTTGACTCTATTACGGATGATGAAATTAGTGAACCCAACACTATTGGTTATGAAGAAAATTAATATAAATAACATTAATAGGCAGTAAAGTTTTATTGCCTATTTTTACAATATCATTGAGAAAACAGTATAAATTATGATAAAATTAGAGCAAGTACAGAGCTTATAAAAAAGGGGAAATAGCAAATGTTAAAATTAGAAAATGTATCAAAGATTTATTATAATAAAGGAATGATTGCAACAGGAATAACAAAAGTAAATTTAGAATTAAAATTAGGAGAATTTGTTGTAATTACAGGAGAATCTGGGAGTGGAAAAAGTACACTCTTAAATGTAATATCTGGTATTGATAGTTATGAAGAGGGGGAAATGTATGTAAATGGCAAAGAAACAAGCCATTATACAGAAAAAGATTTTGAAGAATATAGGAGAAAATATGTAGCAAATATATTTCAAAATTTTAATTTGATAAATAGTTATACTGTATATCAAAACATAGAATTGATACTACTGTTAAAAGGCGAAAAGAAAAGTAATATAAAGAAAAAAATATTAGATATAATAAATAAAGTAGGTTTAACAAAATTCAAAAATACAAAGGTTTCAAAATTATCAGGAGGGCAAAAACAGAGAGTAGCAATAGCAAGAGCAATAATAAAAGATACTCCTATTATAGTGGCAGATGAGCCAACAGGTAATTTAGACACGAAATCAGCAGAGGAGATTATAGAATTATTAAGAAAAGTTGCAAAAGATAAATTAGTAGTTATGGTAACACATAACATAGAACAAGTAGAACAATATGCCACAAAAATTATAAAAATGCACGATGGTAGAATTGTAAGTTGTAATGAAATAAAGAAAATTAAAGAAAATAAAGATATAATGGAATGCAAATATAATGAAATAACAGTGTTTAATAAAATAAGATTAGGAATTAGAAATACATTTAACATATTTTCAAAATTTATATTATTATTTATAGTTTTTCTATTTATGAGCATAGCATTTTTAACAGAGTACGCAAGTTTTCAACTTGCAGAAAACGAAGCTGATGAAAGTGGTTATAGCATAGGATTTAGAGATATTTCTGATAACAGGATTTTGATAAAAAAACAAGACCAATCAGCATTTACTAATGAAGATTATGAAAGAATAAAAGGAATATCTAATATTGATTATATAGTTGAAGATGATTTGTTTATAGATTGCAGTTTTTCTTTAAATAGAGATGATATGAGTTTCTATGGGAATATTTTAGATATAAAGAATTTTAGAGGAAATATAGACTTGGGGAGAAAGCCAAATAATGACAATGAAATTATTTTAAGAATAGGAAGAAAGCACTTTTATATAACGAATAGAATAGATGAAGTTTTGAGTAAAACATTTTCAATAATGAATCCAAGTGGTAATGAGCAAATAAAGGATTTGACGATTGTAGGAATACAATATAGTAAAGATGATAATGATTATAACCCTAAATTTTATGCACAAAGTGAAACATTAAGAGAATTAAGAAGTTTAGTAAATAAAAATTATAGTGATTTAAAAATACTTTTTAATAATAAATATGTACAATATAATATAGAGCCGAATGATAATGTGAATAAGGGATGTGTAATATTAGATGATGACTTAAAGTATCAATTTAAAAATTATAAAATTATAAATCAGCCTGTGGATATTAGTGCAAGTAATATTTATTATGAGGAAAGGATAAGTTTAAAAGTTTCTAATACTTTTACAAAATCTAATTTCAAAAGATTAACTGGCTTAACAAAGTATGAGAACTATAGAAATACATTATTTATAAATAAAGAAGATTATAATTCTTTATATAATAAATCTTCATATCAATCTAGTGTATATGTAAAAAATAGTGAGATTATTGAAGAAACAATGCTAGAATTAAATAATATTGGATTAAAAGCTAAAAAAGTAACAGATTATAAAGTTGATGATTCTGCAACCTACAAACAAATAATAAAAATAATAAAAGTAGTAGTAACAATAGTTGTAATTGTAGTATTGTTTTTTATATCATATTTGATAGTAAGGATAATTCTAAAATCAAGAAATGTATATTATACAACATTAAGAATGTTGGGGGCAAGTTTTAAAAATATAAAGAGAATTTTAGATATAGAATTATTTATAAATTCAAGTTTATCATACATATCAGTTTTATTGTTTATACATCTAGTAAAAACAAATATAGTAAATATTGATTTTATAGAACAGTTAGTAAGCTATTTATCATTGAGAGAGTATATAATAATGTATATTATTTTGCTTTTTATTGTAAAATTATTATCCAGAAAATTTGCAAAAAAGATTTTTAAAAGCACAGCAATGAATATATACAATGAGGAGGTGTAATATATGGTAAAATTAGAAAAAGTTAATAAATACTTTAATAGAAGAAAACCAAATCAGATACATATTATAAATAATACATCTCTTGAACTAGAAAAAACAGGTTTAGTAGCAATTTTGGGACATTCTGGAAGTGGAAAGACTACTATATTGAATGCAATAGGTGGATTAGATAAAGTAAATAAGGGAAAAATTTTTGTAAATGGTAAGAAAATTACAAAAAGAAGTTCTTATGTAGTTGATAAAATCAGAAACTTAAATATTGGATATATATTTCAAGATTACAAATTGTTAGATAATTTGTCTGTTTATGAAAATGTTGCTATTTCTTTAAAAATGATAGGAATAAAAAATAAAAAAGAAATAGAAAAAAGAGTAAAGTATGTTTTAGAAGCAGTTAAAATGTATAGATATAGAAATAGACCTGCTAGGATGTTATCTGGAGGGGAAAAACAAAGAGTAGCAATAGCAAGAGCAATAGTAAAAAATCCAAGCATAGTAATTGCTGATGAGCCAACAGGTAATTTAGATAGTAAAAATTCATTAGAGATAATGAATATAATAAAAGCATTATCCAAAGATAAATTAGTAATTTTAGTAACACACGAAATTGATTTAGCAAACTTCTACGCTTCAAGAATAATTAAGTTACAAGATGGAAAAATTATAGAAGATTATGAAAATAAGCCAAAAGAATCTTTGGAATATAGACTTGATAATAAGCTATACTTGAAAGATTTTCAAAGTAAAGATACACTAAATAAAAATAAAATTAATGTAGATGTATATACAAATAATGAAAATAATGAGGTAAATATTGAATTAGCTATTAAAGATGGAAATATATATATAAAATCTGAAAGCCAAAAAATAGAAGTTGTAGATGAAAATTCTGCGATAGAATTAGTAAATGAACATTATAAAAAGTTAGATAAAAGTATTTATGATGATTATGATTATAATTTAGAAAAAATAATAGACAAAAGGTATAAGACTAAATATACTTCTATATATGGAATTATGAAATCTATAATAAATGGATTTAAAAGAATTTCTAATTATACTATATTAAGGAAGATATTGTTGATAGGTTTTTTTGCGTCAAGTATGTTTATAGTATATTCAGTAAGTAATATTGCAGGAACTCTTGAAATAAAAGATACTGATTTTATGACTGTAGATAAGAATTATTTACAAGTAGATATGGGAAATGTAAATGTTGAAAAGTTTTTAAAATACGAGCAATTAGAAAATGTTAATTACATATTGCCAGGAGATAGTAATATTAGTTTTAAGATAAAATTTGACGATTATTACCAACTATCAAGATATTCCTTTGAACTATCAGGTTCTTTAGTTAGTATAGATACTATAACATCAAATGATATAGTAAAAGGAAGAATGCCAGATAATAATTATGAAATTGTGGTTGACAAAAGAGTAGTTGAACATATGATAAATGGAGATTCTGGTATGATAAGAAATATGGGAATAAAAAGTGAAGATGAGTTATTAAACAAAACTATATCAATGAATAATATGAAAGATTTTGTAATAGTTGGAATTGCTGATACAAAAGCATTGTCAATATTTACGAGTAGAGAGATGTTTATAAATTTATTAAACAATTCAACAAAATCTGATGGACTAATGGGTATGTATATACCAATGAATGATGAAGAAACAGAAAGTGCAGTAATGGATTACAATTTATATTTAGATGATATTGTAATAACAAAGGGAAGATTACCAGAAAATGATTATGAGGTAATTGTAAACAAATCTAATCAATATGATATGAAATTGAATAAGAAAATAAAAACAAAAGTAAATAATAATGAATTAAAAGTAGTAGGATATTATGATAGTAAAAGTAATATACAAGCATATTTAGTTAATAATAATACTGTAAAATATGATGTAGTTAATAAAAGCAATGGTTTAATGATTTATCCTAAAAACAAACAAGATATTATTAATAAATTTAAAAACGAGTATAATCTAAATGTAATTGATAGATATGAAAGAGATAAGGAAAATTATTTAAGTAAAAAAGAAAAATCTATAAGAAGTTCTATTATTTTTGCAACAATAATACTTTCAATTTCATTAATAGAAATATACCTAATGATGAGATCGTCTTTTTTATCAAAAATAAAAGAAATAGGAATATATAGAGCAATAGGAGTAAAAAAGGCAGATATTTATAGAATGTTTTTAGGAGAAATTCTAGTTATAACAACTTTCAGTAGTATGTTAGGAATAATTCTTATGGCATATATATTAAATGGAATATCTAATATTCCTTATGTAGATAGAATGTTTATTATAAATAACAAGACAGTAGGAATTAGTATTTTAATAGTTTATTTATTTAATATTATAATTGGACTAATGCCTTTACATAGAGTTCTTAAAAAGACACCTGCAAAGATATTGGCAAGATACGATATAGAATAATTATATTTAAAAAATTACAATATACGAAAGTATAGAGATAAAAATTAAATAAGAGATTACTATTTTCATTTTAGTAATCTCTTTTATTTTTTTTCTTCCTTTATAAAATTAGAAAAATCTTTTAACAATATATCACTAGATGTATTTAACATTTCGGCAATAGCACAAAGTTCATAATCTGCAACAGTTCTTTTACCAGATTCAATATCATATATAGCTTGTCTATGAATATCTAATCCAATCATAATCAGCTTGTCAGATAATTGTTGAGCGGATAAATTTTGTTGCACTCTTATGCGATTTATATTATCACCAGTAACATTTAATTTTCCTCTTAACTCAATATAGGGATTTCTAGTATTACTCATAAAATTTCCTTCCTTTTATTGTAAGTATATTGATTTTATCATTTCTTTATGCTACAATTTGAAAGGCACAGCCTTGAAAATGTTGCCAATTTAATACGAGAGGAGGAAAATACTATGAGTGAAGTAGAAAAAGTAATAAACAAAGCAAAAAAATCTAATGGTATTATTAGAAAACTTGATGAATTAGGACGAATTGTAATACCAAAGGATTATAGAAAAGGAAAAGTAGTAGATAGAGAAACAAAAGTAGCAATATATAATATCAAAGATTATGTAATAGTAGAAATAATAGAACAAACAGAAAATTCAAATAAGAGGTTTGATGAACTAGGTAGAGTAGTAGTAAATATAGAAATAAGAAATAAATTAGAATGGAAAGAAAAAGATTCCATAGAAGTATGGAGCTTTGGAAAGTATTTTATTCTAAAAAAAGTTGAAGAAGAATGTATATTTTGTGGTAAAAAAAAAGCCTAATAGAATATAAAGCCAAAAAAGTATGCGAAAAGTGTAAAAATGAATTAGTTGGGATGTAAGAAATATGTATAAAATTTTAATAGTAAATGAACATATAGAAGTATCAGAAAGAAAAGAAACTAATATTAGCTATACAAATTCAAACAGTTTAGAAATGATACTTAAAAAAGAAGAATACGATTTAATTTATTTGAAAAATGACATAATGAGTGAAAGGGTAAAAAAAGCAATTTTGTGTGATTATATGATATTACCTAATATATTAAACAAATTATCTCTTAATCCACAAATATACACTACATTTATCAATATTCAAATACTTAACAAACTAATAATGGACAATATAAAAATCATTGAATTTAGGAATTATTATGAAGAAGTGCTAGTAGCAAATATAATAAAGCAACAAATTATTAAACCAGACAAGATTAAACAAATATATAAAGAATTGTCTTTAAATGAAAAAGAAATTATTATGGCAAAGAAAACAGTTAATAGTGTAGTACTGAAAAATTACATAGGGGGCAATTTTTTAAGAAAGTGTAAATACGTGCTAAAGAAAAACAAAATACAAGAAATGTTTTTTAATAAGATAATTAAAAATATCAACAATGACATTTTAAATATGGAGTACCCAACTTGTAAAATATAATGCGAATTAAGTTCGTTTTTTATTTACTTACAAAATGACCAATAATAACAATATAAATTATTATTAGTTTCTAAAATTATTTTGCTTAAAATGAGATAATACTAATAGAAATTATAAAAATTACTGTTAGTATTGGAGGCGAAATAATGAGTAGAACAGACAAGAAAGAATACAAAGATTGGAAAGGTTTTGGAGAAAGAACAAAAAAGGCAAGAGAAAGTATAGGTTTGACTAGAGAAAAGATGTCTGAAATGATAGATAGAACTGAAAACTATGTTTTAAGTTTAGAAAAAGGAGATAAAAGTTGTAGCATACATACTTTGCATCAAATATGTGTAGCATTAAGAGAATCTTCAGATAATTTATTATATGGAGAAAATATGAATAACAATAAAGAATATACAAATAAAGAAATTTTAAAAAATATTATTGACAAATGTGATGAAGAAGAATTGATGATCTTAAAAGATATTATTCTTGCAACATTTCCTAATTTGAGTAAAATAAAGACTAAAAGAAAAGATTAGAGAACTTTTAAAAACTTTATATTGTCAATGATTTTGAAAAATGTTCCTAAATTTTAAAAACATAATCCCTAAAAAAATCTAGTATTTAGGGATTATAGTTTTTTTGTTGGGACATTTTTATATTTTAGATACATTTTTTATGCTCAAATATAAGAAATATAGGCATTTTTACTTGAATAGTTTGACATAATATGTTATAATTGAGAAGTAATGAAAATTAAGGTGTGAGAGATTTGAGTAATGAAATAACAGTTAAGTTAAAATGCTCTGTTAATGATATAGAGAAGATTTTAAAGAGTAAAGAATTTATATTGACAGATAAATTTGAACTCAATGATGTATATTATATTAAGAATGATATTGATATACAAAAATCAACACCTAGAGAAATATTGAAATCATATATTTTAATTAGAGATATAAAACAATATGAGCCAGATGAATTTATTAAATGGTATAGTATTATAAAGCTTACATATAAAGAAAAGAACATAGCACCAAATGGAGATATTATAAGTCAACAAAAGTATGATTGTGAAATAAAAAATACAGAACAAGGAAAAAATATACTAAAAGCCATTGGATATAAAGAAATAATGACTATTAAAGAAAATGATGTTGTATATAGTAAAGATGGAATTAATATTCAAATAAAAAATATATTAAATGGCGAAAACTTAATTGAAATAGAAACAATAGACAGTAATAAAGAATTAGATACAATAGATAAGTTAAAACAAAAGATTATCAAATTAAATATACCAATAGATAAAAGCAATTTCTTTGTTAAGAAAGCTGAAATTGAATTAAAAAAAGTATTGGAGATTTAAAATGATTGATATGAACAACATAAACCTAAACTTGTTACGATTCTTTATTGCAACAGCAGAATCTAAAAGTTTAGTAAAAGCAGGAGAAAAACTAGGATATTCTCACTCAACAGTTTCAACGAATATTAGTACCCTTGAAAAACAATTAGGAGTAAAACTGTTTACTAGAAAACCATTAGAATTAACTGATGTAGGGAAAGATATATATGAAACTGTAAAAAGTGGTTTTGTAGATATTGACTTTGCAGGTGTTATTGCTAATTCAAAAAATAATATGGAACAAGGTAAAATATCTATTGGATGTCCAAGTCATATTTTAGAATTTTATCTAATGCAAAAAATTGCACAAGTAGTAAAAGATTATCCAAACTTTAAAATAAACCTAGATACATCTTATGAGTGCGAAGATTTGGTTGAAGCATTAAAGCAAAACAAAATAGATTTTGCTATATTAGATAGAATACCAAGTGAATGTAATAATGAAAAAGATTTAGAAATTAGAGAAATAAAAAAGAGTAAATATATATTTATAGCAGATAAAAAAATTGTTATAGATGATATAAATGATTTAAACAAATATAAATACATATTAGCAGGAGAGCAAAGATCAAATACAATAAGATTAGTAGAAATATTAAAAGACTATAATATTGAACTTGATGCAGTAATGAGATGTCGGACTAACTGAACAAAGAATAAATGCCACAAAACAGGGAATTGGAATTGCTTATGTTTTAAAGGAAGCATCGAAAAAAGCATTAGAAAATAATGAAGTATATGAAGTGAAAATACCAGATTTTATAAAATTGCCAGAGGTTAGTTTAGATTTAGTATATTTAAAAAGTCATCTAACAAAAGTTGATAAAGAATTTATAAGAAAATATTTAATTGAAAAGAGTACAAGTTAATTGTATTCTTTTTTTTTCTAAACTTTGGAAAAACTAACAATACTGTCAATATTTCAAAATTTACAAGCATTACTATCCATTATATAATTATAACTACCATAAAAAGATTTGGAGATGTTGAAAATGAATTATAATATGGATGAAAAATTCAAAGACTATTTTCAAAATAATTTAAAACAAGTTTTTCTTTATTTGATTGATGATTGCAATTTAAGATGTGTGCAATGTTTATATAAACTAGATATATGTTTTCAAGTAGAGAAAAAAGAAATTGCCTTTGAAGATGCAGTTAAATTGATTAGTGATTTTAGAATGTTAGGAGCAGTTAAATTAACTCTAATGCGGAGGAGAGCCAACTTTATATGGAAAGAAAGAAAACAATAAACCTTTATTAGAGTTAATAAAAAATGCAAAAGAGTTAGGGTATGAGTATGTTAGAATAGACACGAATGGACAATTTGATAGTGAATTACTAGAACAACCAGAATTTAAAATGCTAGATGAAATAACATTTAGTTTAGATGGACCGACAAAAGAGATAAATGATAGCATAAGAGGTAAGTCATTTGATAAGTGTGTTCAAAATATAAAAAAAGCAAAAGAATTAGGGTACAATATAGATATAACTTCTTGCATTAGCAAAGAGTTAATAAAAAGAGATGAAAACGGCAATTTATATTTAGATAGAATGATAAAATTTGCAGAAGATATAGGAATAGATAAAATAAACTTTCACAACTTATTTAAGACTCGGAATACCTCGTGATCATTTTACTGGAAATATTGATATTAGTGTTAAAGAATGGTTTGAAGTAAAAGATGAAATAGAACAAAAAGTTGAGAACAATGAGTATTCAATACCTGTACGAATACCATCATCTTTTGTAACAAAAGATAGATTTATAAGAAATCCAGAATATTATGGTTATTGTACTTGTAAAACGAGGTCAGCAGTATTAGTACACCCAAACGGAATAATTAGAATCTGTCCATTACTAATAGGAACTCCATACGGTATAGCAAGATATTATAATAATAAAATTGAATGGGATAACTCTCCCACAAATGAATTACTTGGAATAAAAATGAATAAAAATACACCTTGTGCAACACAATTCAAACATAATAAATTTGGTAAATATGTACCAGTTTGTTGCTCTTTTAAGCCAAAACAAAATGAAAAGATATGGCAAGAGTTAGAGTGGGAAAGCAAAACTAAAGGAGATAAAATCAGAACAATAGTTGCTCATAATGAAGATGTAGTAAAAGATGAAATTGTTAATATTTTAAGTAAGAGAAAAGATATAAAAATAGTTGCTGTAGCAAAAAATGCAGAAGAAACATATAACAAAATAGTTGAATTAAAGCCAGAAATGGTATTTTCAAAATATGATTTTGGAACAAGTATGAATGGTCTTGATGTAGTAAGAAAGTCAAAGAAAATTTTGGATAACGAAGTTCCAGTATTTAATATGATTGCAACAGATATTCCAAAAGACGATTTTATGGAAGCAAAAAGAGAAATAGGAGATAAGATGAATACAATAATAAGGGAAAATTCGGAAAAAAGATATAATGAAATAATAGAAGATTACAAAGAATATCTTAATGAATTTACGAAGTTATAAAATAAAAGGTAGATACATTCTAAATATTAGAATAATCTACCTTTTTTCTTTACTCTAATTAGATAATAGACAACTCTCTCAAGAAAGTCTTTTAGAGAAAGACTATGTCCATTATTATATAATGAATTGTATAGTTCATTAGTATAAGTCAGAGATGTATTATTAAATGGGCGAATACTACTATTTAAGCAATCTCTAACTCTTGAAATTGGGACATTATATTTATAAGAAATATATTTTAACACATTTGTTAAATATTCCAATTCATCTGGTTTATAATAGCAATAAGTAATTGCATCTTTCATATAAATATAACCGAGTGGACATACAATTAAAGTTTAAAGACAGCAAAAGCCATTCAATTTCTCCTACTTCAATATCTGGTGTATTATAGTCAATAGCAATTTTTTTAATTGTATTTGATAACTTGTGATTAGAAATAGGTTTATACAGAACTGTATTGATTTTCTGTAAATCAGTTAATCTCATAATGTAATTTGATGGTACTGTTAGAATAGTATTACATCTTTTTCGTTCAAGAGGAGTGCAAGATAACCTATCAATAATATTTTCTGTTGACATATCTGGTAATTCGCTATCTAAAACTAAAATGTCTGGACTAAATTTCCAGTATGTAGTAATTATTTCCGTTCCTGTAACTACATTTTCAATTCTAAAAATTTTATCATTTGTAAGTTCTTGGCGAAGAATAGCAATCTCATCTGTATTCTTGTTGCCTATTAAAACATTAACCATACTATCAGCCCCACAAATGTATTTTTATAAATTCTTGCAACATTATATCATTAAAATTATGTAAATTCAATATAAAAAACATCTTTTTTTGTACACATTTAAAGTTTTTTTGAAACAAAAAATAAGAAAAATATCAAATAATGTCGTAAAATGTCAAAAGTAATAATTTTGGAAAAATTTTATATGCACTATGAATTTTTTGAGTTATGTGGTATGATAAATAAAAGTTTTAGGAAGTGATAGAAAATGACGCAACAATTTGTAACTGACTATATAAATAAGAAAATTCAAGAAAATGAAGACTATATAAGATATACCTTTTACGAACTGAAAGTAACGAATAATTTGACAGATGAAGAATTACAGATATTCCTAGAAATGAACAAAAATTACTTTGAAAATAAAGGATATAAGGTATATTTTACAGGAGCAAAATTTATATATAAAAATTGCAATAGAATAGTAGAATCAAATGAACTAATGATAGCAATAAAAGAAGAAAAAAGAAAGGAAAAGAGAGCAAAATGAACTTGTACAAAATATTTAATGATGAAGAAAGAAATATGATAAATCATATTGAAATTATAGAAGATAAAGAGTATTCAAAAGATGAAATTGCTAGAGTTGAACATAGAATTATTGAAGATATAATGAGTAATAGCAAAAATAATATTAGTGAACTACGAGATAAGTATAATGGAATATTAAATAAATTAGAAAGCAATATAAAATAGTGATATTTTGGAGGAACAAAATGTTTAATAATAAGAAGAAAATAGAGTTAAATGATGAAGAATTAAGAATAGTATTGTATGCGTTAAATGATTTTAGAAATGCAGTATTAAAAGAAAATAAATCTGCAAATGTGATTAGTGAAGTAATATGTAAATTAAAGAATAAAATGAAAGTAGATAAGTATGAATTAGGAGCTATTATAAATGGACTAGATAGAAGAAGAAAAGTAATGATTGAGAAAAAAGAAGATACATCTATGATTAGTGATCTACTTTTAAAATTACTTAAAATTTCTGAAACTTAATACTTAAATAATTAAATATAAATAGGCGTTATTTTAAAATAGCGTCTTTTTTTGTACACAAATTCCTTTTTTTCTACACATTTTAAAAGGAAACAATAAAATCAATGTATAGTGTTCGTGAAAAGAGTTTAATAAACTCCGAACACTAAAGAAATCCATACAAGGTACACCAGACAAAAATTAAAGAAAAGTCTGGAGAGTTGTATGGATGTTGATTTTTATTAGTAGTAGAAAGAGTAATTTTATAAATGCAAATATAAACACCTATATAGAATTTTTGTGTTCTATCATAGGTGTTTTTTGCATATTAGGGCAAGGCATTATAAGAAACAAATCCCCACCTGCAAATCATTGAATTTTTTGAAATTTGATGATTTGGAGGTTAGAAAATGAAAGATAATGCAAAATGTTTTATAAAAATAGGTAAAGGTATCTATGAAGAAATAACATACGAAGAATTAGAAAAGAGAAGAAAAATAGTAAATTCATATAATGAAAAGAAATTTATATACATACACGGAATGTTGTTAGAGGTATCTAAAAAAGAATATGAAGATTACTATACTGAAATAGAAAGAAATAGGTATTGCAAAAAAGTATTACAAAAGCTACAGGTAGTTTCTATTGAAGAATTAAATTCTGACGAAGATATGAACGATAAAGAAGTTATTGCAGATATAAGTAAAGATACAGAATTTGAAATAGAAAGAAAAATTGAAATAGAGCAATTGAGAAAGGCATTACTTAAATTAGATAAAGAAGAATACAAAATGATAAGAGAATTATTTTTTAATGAAAAAACAATGACAGAATATGCAAGAAATACAGGTTGTGGTATATCAACAATATTTGATAGAAAAGTTAAAGTATTAGAAAAATTGAAAAAAATTTTAAAAGTTTAGAAAAAAACCGAAAATACCCCCAAACTTTTCCTTTATGGATTGAGGGGGTATTTTTTATTCCTTTCAAAAAGGCACATTGAAAATTTAATAAACCATTATAACACCACTAAAAGAGCTCGTTTATGAGAGAGCAGAACTCATAAAATGTAAAAATATTGGATTGCACCCAATAAGGCGAAGATGTTAGTGGATTGATACTTTTGCATAGTCATAGTTCGAGCGTGATAAAACCGTCCCAAGCATTGAGTGCAAGTCTGTGTACAGGCAGGTGAGATTCCTATGGGTGATTTAGCAAATCACAATTTAATGGTAATGAAGATAGAAAAGTAATAATAGGAACTATCTGAAATAAGGTAGTTCCTTGATATAAAAGAGGTGGAAAGAATGATAGTAGCAATGATAGTAGTAAGTTTATTAGCAATAACATTTTTTACATATATTTTACTTATAAGTGCTAATATGGACAAGACAGATAGAGAACGAGAAATAGAAGATAATGAGCAATTAGAATATATAAGAAACTACAAAAATGGAGGCAATAAAGGTGGAAACAAAAAGAGAAACAAGACAAATTTATAGAGGAGAAATATATTATGCTAAACTGTTTGAAGCAGTAGGAAGTGAACAGAAAGGAAATAGACCAGTTGTTATAGTACAAAATAATACAGGCAATGAATATTCTCCAACTACAATTGTACTTCCGTTTACTAAAAGATTAGATATTGTTAATCCACAACCTACACATATAGATGTAAAACAATTTGGAAAGCTAAAATGCGATTCAACAATATTAGCAGAGCAAATAAGAACGATAGATAAGAGTAGATTAGGCGATAGATTAGGAAAATTGCCACCCAATATAATGAAAAAATTAGATATAGCAATGAAAATTGCTCAAGGAATAAAAGACAAATATTAAGAAACAGGTGTTAAAGTTACTTGTTTCTTTTTTATTGGAAAGGAATAAGAAATGGAAGAAAAAATATTAGAGAAATTATTATACGAAAGATATTCTGTAAAACAAATGGTAGGTTATTTTATTATAGGTTTTAAAGAAACAGAGAATAAGGATAAATTTGAAGAAATAATGAACAATGTTACAACAGTAATTGTAAACATAGACAAAAATAAATTAGTTGATTTAGTTGATGTTGAATTTATAGAAAAAATTGATTTATATTGGAGTTTGAATATTGAACAAATACTTTCTTATGCTTATATAGTGTTTAAAAACCTTATGAAATCAAATAGAACCATTGAATTGAAAGATATTGTAAGCGAATTTTTAGTAGTTGCTAAACTTTATTCGCCAGATAATGCAGTAGAGTATATAAAAAGGAAAACCACTAATGCTAATATGGTAGGTGGTAAATGTGAATAAAATTGATATAGAGAAATTAGAGCAAAAATTAGAAAAATGTAAAAATATTAGTATAGACGAAGTTAATGCAAATGATATAGAAGATATTTCTAATATCAATATAAATAAGCGAAAATCCAGTAAAGATAGAATACTGGATTTTTTAAGTAGTGCATCAAATCCTTATATATTTAAAGTTAATGGTAAGCTAGTAAAGATAGAATTTTCAAATAATACAAGAACAGCAGAGTCTTGTATTACAAATGTTATTAAAAGCATATATGAATAAATCTTGCAAGTATGCGATAGCAAGTAATCACACAATGGAAAAACATTTTTATCTTTTCTAAAATTAGCACGAAAGGAGAAAGTGTTATGAAAAATGAAAAAATTAAAGTTGCGGTTTATATAAGGGTTGGGAATAAGAATCAAGTTGATGAAACAAAAAATCTTCAAAAAAATATAATTGAAGAATATTTAGAAAAGAAAAGGAATTATACTATAACTGGCTACTATATTGATGATGGTTATTCGGGATTGAATTTAAAAAGACCAATGCTAGAAAAAATGTTATTACAGATTGAAAAGGGTAATATTAAAGAAATATTAGTAAGTGATTACTCAAGAATTAGCAGAAATATATTAGAACTTGATAATTTTGTTAGTAATTGTTTGCTTCCACGAAATGTAAAATTAACATCTGTTAGAGATAATAATGACTTTTATAATATGCAGAAAAAGATAAAAAACGATTTTTTAAAGAAAATAGCTTGTGTAAAAGGAAAACAATATAATGGCAGGTAGAAAAAGTAAAAAACTTGCTAACAGATGTCAAAAAATAGAGTGGAAAGTGGGAATATATTTAAGATTATCAAGTGATGATGGAGATAATGCAGAATCAGATAGTATAAAAAATCAAAGAGAACTAATAACATATTATTTAAAAAATGAAGAAAATTTGAAAATTGTAGATTATTATGCAGATGATGGTTATAGTGGGACAACTTTTCATAGACCAGAGTTCAAAAGAATGTTTAATGATATGGTAAATGGAAAAATAAATACAATTATAGTTAAAGATTTATCAAGATTTGGAAGAAATTATATAGAAGTAGGTAATTATATAGAGCAGATTTTTCCTTTATATAATATAAGATTTATTGCAATAAACGATAATGTAGATAGTTATAAAGACCCAAAGTCAATAAATAATGTTATTGTACCATTTAAAAATTTAATGAATGACGAATATGCTAGAGATATATCTAATAAAGTAAGAAGTGTATTATTAACAAAATCTAAAAACGGAGAGTTTGTAGGAGGTACAACACCTTATGGATATAAAAAAAATCCAGAAAATATCTATCAGCTTATTATTGATGAAGATGAAGCAAGAAATGTAAGACTTATATATGAAATGGCACTAAAAGGAGATGGAACATTAAAGATATGTCAATATTTGAATAACAATAATATTTTATGTAGAAAAGAAATTCAAAGAAGAAATAAATACAACATTAGTTTAGATGCAAATGAAGAAAGCAAATATAGGTGGAGCAAGACAACAATTTCAAATATTCTTACTAATGAAACTTATATAGGGAATTTAGTTTATAATAGGACAGGCTCAATAAGTTACAAAAATCATAAACAAGTGGCAAAACCAAAAGAAGAATGGATTATTGTAAACGGAACACACAAAGGAATTGTTGAAATAGAAGAATTTAAAAAGGTTGGCAAACTGATAGAAGATAGGAAGTGCAATAGAAAAAAGCCATCACAACCATCAATTTATAGTTGGAAAATAAAGTGTGCAGATTGTGGACACGCAATGTGTAGAATGGAAGATTATAGAGAAAAAAGGGAATGCTCAAACTTTTACTGCAGAAGTTATAAGACACAAAGTAATGTATGTTCTCCTCATAAAATAAGAACAGCAGACCTTAATAATATAGTTTTAGAGATGATATTATTACAAGTAAAGTTGGTATTGGAACTAGAAAAGACTATAAGTAAATTAAAGAAAGATGGACTAAGTAGTAAATATGAGAGAGAATACTCAAGTCAAGTAGAAAAAATGAATAATGACATTGATAAATTAAGAAAATTGAAAAAGGTTTCTTATGAAGATTGGAAATTTGAAAAGATTAGTAAAGAAGAATATTTGACTTATGCCAAAGACTATGATGAAAGAATAGAAATCATAAATAAAGAAATAAAGGCATTAGAAACAATATATTTAGAGAACATAAAAAATCTAAAAAAAGATGATTATTGGATAGAACATTTTAAAAGAAATAAAAAAATTAAAACATTAAGTAAAGATGTAATAGATGAGCTAATTGACACAATATATGTACACGAGGGTGGCAATGTTACAATAAAATTCAAATATCAAGATGAATATAAAAAAGCATTAGAATTTGTTAGTAGTAAGGAAGTGATAAATAGTGATTAAATGGAAAGTAGGTGTTTATTTAAGATTATCAAGTGATGATGGAGATAAAATGGAATCAAATAGTATTACTAACCAAAAAAATTTAATAAATTTGTTTTTAAAGAAAGAAAAAGATTTAAAAATCTATGACTATTATATAGATGATGGATTTACAGGGACAGATTTTAATAGACCAGATTTCCAAAGATTACTTAATGATATTAAAGAGGGAAAAATAAATACTGTTATAGTAAAAGATTTATCAAGATTTGGAAGAAATTATATAGAAGTAGGTAATTATATAGAGCAAGTTTTTCCATCATATAATGTAAGATTTATAGCTATAAATGATAATGTAGATAGTTATAAAGACCCAAAATCTATTAACAATATAATTGTTCCTTTTAAGAACTTAATGAATGATGAATATGCGAGGGATATATCAAATAAAGTACGAAGTGTTTTAAATACAAAAAAAGCTAATGGAGAGTTTATAGGTTCAGTTGCACCTTACGGATACAAAAAAAATCCAAGAGATAAACACAAACTTATAATAGATAAATATGCCTCAAAAATCGTAAAAAAGATATTCAAAATGATATTAAATGGAAAAAGCAAAACAGAAGTTATAGATGAATTAAATAAATTTGGAATATTACCACCAAGACTATATCAAATGCAAGATACAGATTACAATTTTAAAGTAACAGAGAAAACTAAATATTGGGATAGCAAAAAGTTAGATAAGATATTAAAAAATCAGACCTATACAGGAGATTTAATTCAAAGCAAAAAAAGAACAATAAGTCATAAAATACACAAAGTTGTTGAAAATAGTTTTGAAGATTGGATCATAATACCTAATCATCACGAGGCAATTATTAGTAGAGAAGATTTTAATCAAGTACAAGATATAATCTATGATAGAGATATAAAAGTGAATAAAAACAAAGAGTATGATACATTTTCAGGACATTTAAGATGTAATGATTGTGGAAATTCGTTTACAATAAAGAAAATAAAAAAATATGAATATTATTATTGTACATCTTTTTTAAGAGAAAAATCGTGTACTAATCATTCAATAAAAAAAGAAAAACTGAAAGAAATGGTATTAAATCTAATAAACAAACAAATAGAATTAGTTATTGACATAGATATGGATATTGATAGAGTTATTAGTTATAACAATATAAATTATGATGAAGAAATACTAGAAACAAGATTATTAGATATAGATAATAATATTTTAAAATACGAAAAATTAAAAGAAGCAATAAAGGATGACTTGATTTGCAAATTTATAACAAGAGAAGAATATACAGAATATGAAAATGAATATAATAATTGCCTAAAAAGACTTATTAGAGAAAAAAAGGAAATAAGCGAAAAATTAAAAAAAATCAATTTTAAATCAGATAAAAATAAGGAATGGATAAACAAATTTAAAGAAAATTATAAATTACAGCATTTATCAAAAAAAGTTGTAGATGAATTAATAGATGATATTTATGTTTACGATAATGGTAATATAAAAATAGTTTTTAAATATGAAGATGAATTTTTTGAAGCTATTGACTTTCTAAAAAAATATAACTGTGATATAATAGAAAAGAATTGTGTAAATTATTAAATGAAATATAGAAAAAATATGATAAAGGAAGTGATAATATGTCAAAAAAAAATAAAGAAAACGATGCAGATAAAAGTTGTCTATCTGTCCCACTATCGTGGTACCCAGGTCACATGGCAAAAACAAGAAAACAAATAGAAGCAGACCTAAAAA
>CAOPQH010000006.1 GCA_948505485.1 uncultured Clostridia bacterium | reverse complement strand
AGCCAAAGAGTAAAGTTAAAATTATACTAATATTAAGGCTTTCCGATTTGTTCTTAATATCATGTATATTGATTATATAACGATTATATATACTTTTTTATCATATATATTTATATACTATTTTTTATATTTTTTCTATTAGAATGACTGGTCGAATTAAATATTAATTACAATTCACAGATATACTGAAATTAACTAGAAATAATATATAGAAATTATTAATAATGTATAACAAAACGAACAAGCTTGAATTTTAAGCTTGTTCGTTTGATTATATTATAATTATACTAAAATTTATTGTGTTATTGCTTCTAATGTATTGTTAGATTTATTAGTTGTATTAGCACTTTCATTTGTATTTGTATTCTCAGTATTTGTTGTATTATTACTGTCTGTATTTTCTTTTGCTTTTTTCTTTCCAATACCTTGTTCTTCTAATTTTTGTATTAGATTCCAAGTTTTATTATTTCCAGACATTGTATATTCTTTTTCACCAGATGTAATTGTCATATAAATAGCATCAAATGCTGCAGGCCATATTTTTTCTCCTTTTGCATTTATTGCTGTATACTTTTCATCTTTTTTGACAATTATTACATCATAGTCAGGAATTAATAATAAGTTACTACCTGTTGTAGAACTAGCCTCAAGATAACCAATTGCAGTATATTCAAAATCTGTAATTTGATTTCCTGATATGTTTATAAATCCCCACAATTCTCCTTTTTGTACTGGTATTAATGTATTTAATAATACATAACTATTTTTTATTTCATTTTCTTTAAACTGACTTGCATCAATTCCTATTTTATTATATTCTGGGTGAATTAATATTTTACCAGAATTATCAATTACACCATATTTTCCATCTTTTTTTATCATATATAAATTTTTACTATTATCCATTAGTTTTATTTCATCATATGTTAATCCTACTTTTGTTTTTCCTGACTGTGTAATTATTCCAACTTTACCATCTTTTGTTACCAAAAAGTCAGATGAATTCTGTAAATATTCTATTTTTTCATATTTGTTTTCTAATATAGCTTTTCCCTCTATATCAATAACAGCATATTTTTCTTCTTTATTAACAACTAACATATTATTTAAAACTGTTTTTTGATTATTGAATTCTTCAGCAATACTTTCATAACCGTAATCTAATACTTTACTACTATATGCTTGTATTAAATACGGCATTGTATATATTACTACTGTATTTTTATCTGCATTATATGTAAAACTAACATTAAATGCTTTTTCTATACCATCTGTTGTTGTATATAATTTTCCATTTATAGCTTTTACAGGCTCATCTATGGTTTTTATTTCATAATCACTATTATTTATTATTTCTTTTTTATATATATGATTAGAATTCAATGCAAAATTAGCTACTTCGTTTTCACACTCAACATAGCATTTATTAGAAACCTCTGAAACATTATCATATTCTCCACTATAATCTTTATAGCCTAAATAACTTGCAATATCTCTTATTGGTACATATATTTTGTTAGTATTACTACCATCAAAAACTAATAAAGATCCTATTTTGTTATTTTTATTACCATCCAAAGTAACTATTAATTCTTTTTCTTTTAAAGCAAACATTGTAATAATTAATATAAGCATTATTACAAATAAAACAATGATTGAAACTAGTATTGTAATTTTTAATTTTTTATTATTCTTTTTGTTTGAATAATTTTCATCTAATAGTTGCATAAAAGTCCCTCCTAATTAATATAACCATATTTATGGTAAAATTCTTCTCTAAAATTTCCTAAATTATCATTCTCTATTTCTATTTTAACTCTTTCCATTAAACTAGTCAAGAATCTTAAATTATGTATTGACAAAAGTCTTACTCCTAAAATTTCATTTGCCTTTATAAGATGCCTTATATAAGCTCTTGAATAATTTTTACATGTATAACAATCACATTCTGAATCTAGTGGTTCCCAATCTCTTTCATATGTAGCATTTCTTACAACTACTTTTCCATTCCAAGTCATTGCTGTTCCATTTCTTGCAATTCTTGTTGGTAATACACAATCACACATGTCTATTCCTGCTATTGCCGCTTCTATTAAATAATCTGGTGTTCCTACTCCCATTAAGTATCTAGGTTTGTCCTTTGGCATAAGTGGAGCTGTAAAATTTAATATATTTATAAATTCTTCTTTAGGTTCACCTACGCTAATTCCTCCAATTGCATAACCTGGAAAGTCCATTTCTATTAAATCTTTTGCAGATTGTTCTCTTAAATCTTTATAAAAACCACCCTGAATTATCCCGAATAAAGCTTGCTTTTCTGTATTTTTATGTGCTTCTTTACATCTTTTTGCCCATCTTGTAGTTCTTTCCATTGAATTTTTAGTATATTCGTATGTTGATGGATATGGGCAACATTCATCAAATGCCATTATTATATCTGCACCTAATGAATTTTCTATCTCCATAACACTTTCTGGAGTAAATATATGTTTACTTCCATCTAAATGAGATTTAAACTCTACACCTTGCTCTGTAATTTTTCTTAAATCCCCTAAACTAAAAACTTGAAATCCACCACTATCTGTTAATATTGGCCTGTCCCATTTCATAAAATTATGAAGCCCTCCCGCGTCTTCTACTATTTTATGTCCAGGTCTTAAATATAAATGATATGTATTTGATAATATTATTTGAGCTTTTACTTCTTCTTTTAATTCTTCTGGTGTTAAAGATTTTACTGTTGCCTGTGTACCTACTGGCATAAATATAGGTGTTTGTATATCACCATGTGGTGTATGTATTACTCCTCTTCTTGCTCCTGTTTGTTTACATTCGTGTAATAATTCATATGTTATTGATTGTTTCATTTTTTCTCCTTAATAGTTCAAATTATATCAGTCATCTTGCGTCGTTAAAAATTATAAAAAGTACAGTTACATATAACTCATATGCTCCTTTACTTTTTATAATTTTTGCCTAGCAATATAACTAATCTAATTTGAACATAAAATTTAATCTACATTATAAACATTGCGTCTCCGAAACTAAAAAATCTGTATTTTTCGTTTACTGCTTCGTTATATGCCTTTAATATATATTCTTTTCCTGCTAATGCTGATACTAACATTAGTAAAGTTGATTTTGGTAAGTGAAAATTTGTTATTAGTCCATCTATACATTTAAATTTATATCCTGGATATATAAAAATTTGTGTATCTCCTTCAGTTGGTTTTAAATATCCATTTTTATCAGCTATACTTTCCAATACTCTACATGATGTTGTTCCTACTGATATTATTCTTTTTCCATTTTTCTTTGCTTTATTTATTTTATCTACATCTTCTTGTTTTATATAGAAATGTTCTGAATGCATTTTATGTTCTTCTATGTTTTCTACTTTTACTGGTCTAAATGTTCCTATTCCTACATGTAATGTCACATTTGCTACATTTACACCTTTTTTTTGCAAT
This sequence comes from uncultured Clostridia bacterium, assembly GCA_948505485.1. GTDB lineage: Bacteria > Bacillota > Clostridia > TANB77 > CAG-508 > CAG-269. The sequence continues at coordinate 21,654 of CAOPQH010000006.1, read as the reverse complement.
TTTTCAAATACTTCATCTGTAAAGTGTAAACCAGCTGTTGGTGCAGCAGCTGATCCATCATATTGTGCATATATTGTTTGATATCTATCTTTATCTTTTAGTTCTTCATGTATATATGGTGGTAATGGCATAAGTCCTATTTGGTCTAATATTTCATTAAAAATTCCTTTATATTCAAATTTTACTTTTCTAGTTCCACCTGACATTACTTCTAATATAGTAGCATTTAATAAACCATCTCCAAATATTACTTTAGTATCTATGTGTAATTTATTACCTGGCTTTACAATACATTCCCAAATATCTCCTTCAATTCTGTTTAATAATAAAAATTCGACATTTGCTCCTGTTTCTTTTTTTCCATATAATCTTGCTGGTAATACTTTTGTGTTATTCCTTACTAAGCAATCTCCTTCTTCTAAGTAATCTACTATATCTTTAAATAATTTATGTTCTATTTTTTGATTTTTTCTATCAAGTATCATTAGTCTTGATTCATCTCTTTTTTGTATTGGTGTTTGTGCTATTAGTTCTTCTGGTAATTCATAATTAAAATCTGATACTTTCACTTTTTTGCTCCTTTTTATTATTATGTTTATGATTCGCTTTCTTCTGGTTGTTTAATTCCTTCATCTTCTATTATTTCACATTTATCTACATCTACTGTAATTGGATGTTTTTTAACTATTACTTCAATTGTTTTTTTTTCATTGTTATCAATTTCCTCTCCTACATCTATTAGTTCTCCGTTTTCTTTTTTTGCATCCAAATATTGTTTTAATGTTGTTTTTTCCATAGTTAACTCATTTGCTGCATAATTATTTAACATTATTTGTAATTGTTCTTCTTCTTCTTTTTTCTCTGTTGCTGTTTTTGATGATGATGCTTTGTTTAATAATCCATTATCTCCAACAACTGATGATATACTTATTCCTGCTAATATTAATAATATAATTATAGTTACTACTAAACTTACTAGTGTTACTCCTTTATTATTTTTTAACATATATATTCCTCCTTTGTATAAACATTACATATATAATATACTTTTTGAGTTGGTCTCGTCAAGTTTATTTGAAGATTTGTATAATTTATGGTATAATTGACTTATGGTAACTATTGTTTTGATGACTGTTATTTTAGTCGTCTAGTTTCAGAAAGGATTTTAGCACAATGAAAGATTTTGCACCAAGAACCATTGAAGAATTTGGAGCTAAAGCTAATTGCATGCTTTTTGCATATGATAAGGAAAAAGATAAATCTAAGAGTATCTTAGATTATAATCTTTGGGGGTTTAGAACAACTCCTATTAAGGAAATTGTTGAAAAGTCTGCAAGAGATTTAGGTATTGTCGTACGGAAAATTTCTTCTCAGGAAGAATGTCCAGATGATAAATACCTCATTGCTTTTTTCTTGCATGCTCCACAAAATGAATATGGTGATTATGATTATCATTTTATTCGGAGAGAATTAGATGGAAAATGGGTAGAAAAGCCCAACTGGAACGATTCTCCTTGTGTGGCAGATTTTCACGTTTTAGAAAAAGCATTTGGCAACCCTACATTCTTCGTTATTGAAGGCATTGTGTAATACACAACGCCTTCTTTATTTAATTACTTCTACATCTATATTTAACTTTTCACCATTTATTGATGTTTCTGTATATGTTTCTCTTGAAGAATTATAAATTATATTATTTGCTAAAGTATCATGTTTGATTGTGTCTTCATATTTCTTTATTACCACTTCTAGTGTTTCATTTCCTTCTACATATAAATTAATTCTATCTAAAACTTCAAAACCTTTATCTTTTCTCATATTTTGAACTTTTGATAATATTTCTCTTAAATATCCTTCTTCTTTTAGTTCTTGTGTAATATGAGTATCTAAAACAACACCTATTTCACCTTCTCCACTAAATGCAAATCCTTCTTTTCCTTGCATTGTTATAAGTAAATTTTCTGAATTTAAAGCAATTTGAGTATCTTCTATTTCTATATATTCTACTCCTCCATTTTTTACTGTACTTGCTAAATCCATTTGATTCTTTTTAGATATTTCTTCTTTTATTTTTGGAATTAGTTTTCCATATTCTTTTCCAAGTACTGGTAAGTTTGGTTTAATTTCAAAATTAACATATTCAGACATCTCGCTTCCTAGTTCTATTTCCTTTACGTTTAATTCTTCTTTTACAATATCTAAATAATATTCTGGAAGTGTATCTATTGAAATTAGCATTTTAGAAAGTGGCTGTCTATTTTTAATATTTGCAGAATTTCTTGCGCTTCTACCTAATTTAACAATTTTATATGCTAAATCCATTTCTTGTTCTAATTTTTTATCTATTGTAGTTTCGTCTACATCTGGCCATAAGCATAAATGAATACTTTCAGGTGCTTTATTATCTAATCCCACTACTAGATTTTGATATATTTCATCTGTTATAAATGGTACAAATGGTGCTGATATTTTACTTAATGTTACTAATACTTTATATAATGTTAGAAATGCCCCTACTTTGTCATCTTCTAATCCTTTTGCCCAAAATCTTTCTCTATTCCTACGAACATACCAATTTGATAGTTCATCTGTAAAGTTTTCTATTTTTAATGCAGCTGATGTTATATCATATTTTGATAAGTTTTCGTCTACTTCTTTAACTAAAGTATTTAGTTTTGAAATTATCCATTTGTCCATTATATTTGTTATTTTAAAATTGCTGTAATTTAATGGATTAAATTGGTCTATTTCTGCATAAAGTACATAGAATGAATATACATTCCAAAGTGTACTTAAAAATCCTCTTTGCGTTTCTTGTACATTATTTAGTCCAAGTCTTGTTGGAAGCCATGGTGCTGATACAGTATAAAAATGCCATCTTGTTGCGTCTGCTCCTACTGTATCCAATAATTCCATAGGGTCTACACCATTACCTTTTGATTTCGACATTTTTTGTCCTTTTTCATCTAATACATGACCTAAAACTATACAATTTTCAAATGGACTTCTTCCAAATAAAGCTGTTCCTATTGCAGTTAATGTATAAAACCATCCTCTTGTTTGGTCTATTGCTTCTGATATAAATCCTGCTGGGAAATTATTATCAAACATTTCTTTATTTTCAAATGGATAGTGCCATTGTGCAAAAGGCATTGAGCCAGAGTCAAACCAACAATCTATAACTTCTTTTGCTCTTATCATTTCTTTTCCACATTTTGAGCATTTTAAGTGTACATTATCTATATATGGTTTGTGTAATTCTATATCTTCTGGACAATCAACTGCTTTTTCTTTTAATTCTTCTATAGAACCTATACATTCTTGATGACCACACTCGCAAGACCATACTGGAAGTGGTGTTCCCCAGTATCTATCTCTTGAAATTCCCCAATCTATAACATTTTCTAAGAATTTTCCAAATCTTCCTGTTCTTATTGTGTCTGGGTACCAATTAACTTTATTGTTATTTGCAACTAATTCATCCCTTAGTTTGCTCATAGCAACAAACCAACTTTCTTTTGGATAATAAAGTAGTGGTGTGTCACATCTCCAACAATGTGGATATGAGTGCATGTGTTTTTCTTTACTAAATAATTTATTTTCTTCTGCAAGCCATTTACATATATCTTCGTTACAATCTCTAACAAATCTTCCTGCCCATGGCTCTACTTCTGATACAAACTTACCTGATTTATCTACTAAATTTATAAAAGTAATTCCATTTTGTTTTGAAACTAAACTATCATCTTCACCATATGCTGGTGCAATATGTACAATTCCTGTACCATCTTCAAGATTTACATAGTCACCATGAATAACCTCAAAAGCTTTTCCGTCTACATCTCCCCATGGCATTAATCTTTCATATTTAGTTCCAAGTAATTCTTCTCCTTTAAATGTTTTTATAACTTCATAAGGTGTTTCTTTTAAAACAACATCTAGTAAATCTTTAGCTAAAATATAGTTTTCATATTTTGGCTCATCATCTGTTCCAATATTTGCTTTTACTTCTGCATATTCATAAGATTTATTTACACATAAAGCTAAATTTGATGGCAATGTCCATGGTGTTGTTGTCCAAGCTAGAATATATTTATCTTCTCCAACAAGTTTAAATTTAGCTATACAAGTTAAATCTTTAACATCTTTATATCCTTGTGCAACTTCGTGTGAAGATAAAGCTGTTCCGCATCTTGGACAATATGGCATAACTTTATGACCTTCGTATAAAAGTCCTTTATCCCACATTTGTTTTAAAGCCCACCATACAGATTCTATATATTCATTATGATATGTAACATATGGATTTTCCATATCTACCCAAAATCCTACTTTGTTTGTCATCTCTTCCCACATATGTACATATGTAAAAACACTTTCTTTACATTCTTTGACGAACTTTTCTACCCCATATTCTTCAATTTGCTCTTTACCTGATATTCCAAGTTTTTTCTCTATTTCAAGTTCTACTGGAAGACCATGTGTATCCCATCCTGCTTTTCTAATTACTTTATAGCCTTTCATTACTTTGTATCTTGGAATAATATCTTTCATAACTCTTGTTTCAATATGTCCTACATGTGGCTTTCCATTAGCTGTCGGTGGTCCATCATAAAATGTAAAATATCTTTTTCCTTCATTCATAGCAAAATTTTTCTTTATTATGTCCTTTTCTTTCCATACTTTTGATACTTCATTTTCCATACCAACAAAGCCATTATGTAATTCTACTTTCTTGTACATTAAAATTCCTCCTTATTCTTTGCTAAAGTATATATATTATTTTTTAATGATAATACTTGTGCTATTTCATTTTTTGTTATCTTGCCTTCTCTTATAATAATGACTTTTTCATTATTAACTTCAATTATCGTAGAAGTAGTATCATCTTTTATATTTCCACTGTCTAATATATAATCTACTTTGCCATCTAATTCACTAATAATATTTTTCATATTCGTTCCTGTTGGACTACCAGAAAGATTTGCGCTAGGAGCAACAATAGGAACACCTGCTACTTTGATAAGACTATGGGCAAATCCGTTTTTTAAAAGTCTAAACCCAACAAGTTCATTCCCTGCTGATACAATGTTAGGAAAAATCTTTTCTTTTATCTTAAATATAATTGTTAATGGTCCAGGCCAAAATGCATCAATTAATTTTTGTTCTGTTGGGCTAATAAAATCTACTATTTTCTTCAACATTGATATATCTGAAATTAGTACACATAGTGGTTTTTCTAGAGGCCTTCCCTTTATTTTATAAATTTTTTTACATGATTCTTCATTAAAAGCATTTGTTCCAATACCATATACTGTATCAGTTTTAAAGACTACTATTTTGCCATTTTTCATATCATTCGATATTTCAAACATAGTATTATCATCTATCTCTTTTTCTTTTATATACTTTGTCATGTTAAAATCTCCCTGTATTTAATTAAAATAATCCACTTCGCCTATATCTAATAGGACGAAATGGATTTATTTCCGCGGTACCACCTAATTTAGTAAATTTATTTTTTGCTACTTTATATAATTTAAAGTAACAATTAATTTATTACTCTCTTCATTTTCTTTAACGCAGATATACGGCAAAACTTACTAGTATTTCAGTTTAGCAACAAACAAAGTGATAATAAATAGATTTTACTTACCAAATTTCCAGCTACCTTTGGCTCTCTAAAAGTTATTGTTCTATTTACCTTGTCTTGTTTTAAGTTTTTTTCTTATTGTTTTATATAATAACACTATTTATTTTATTTTGCAAGATTTTTATATAATTTTATTAATTATTCTTATCTTTATAAACTTTTATAATATCTTTAAAACTCATTTTTGTTCCATAATTTAATATTGCACTAGAGTAAATTTTTATGGCAATTTTAGCAATTATTAATATTGTAACAACTAGTATTGCAATAGATATTAATACATCTGTTATACTTGATATTCCCATCATTACTCTAAATGGCATACAAAATGGTGATGATATTGGAAACATTGCTGCAAATACATTTAAATCACTTGTAGGATTCATCATTGTAAAATATGATAAATAAAATCCTATAACTGCAAGTATAGCAACAGGTCCATTTGCTGATTGTATATCTTCTGGTTTGCTTACTGTTGATCCTGTTAGTGCATATAATAATGCATATGCTAAATATCCTAATAAGAAGTATATTATTGTTACAATTGCTAGATATGGTGTAATTTTAGATACATCTAAAATATTATCAATTAACCCTGGTTCTAAAAATGATTTTGCACAAATTATAGCAATTACTACAAATAAGCACACTTGTAATAATCCTACAATACCTATTCCTATTGTTTTTCCAAGTACTATTGTTCTTGGTTTAGTAGATGTTACTAATGTTTCCATTATTTTTGATGTTTTTTCTGTTGTTATTGAACTTGATACTTGATATGCACAAAAATAAATTGCATAAAATAGTACAAGTGATAAAAGCATTATTGCAAATACATTTCCGCTTACTTCTTTTTCTTCTGTTTGTTCTAAAGAAAAGTCAAAATTTGGAGTAAGTGTTTGCAATTGCTCTACTGTTAATCCTAATTTTGATATTTGTAAATTAGAATATAATGAAGTTAATGCATTTACGCATCCTTCTGGCACACCATCCATCATAGCTGTATTTTTTACTATATATGATATTTTTATTTTTTCATTTTCTGGATTTATAATTATTGCTTCATCAATTTCTTCTTTTTCTATTTTCTGTTTTATTTCTTCAAATTTTAAATCTTCATTTGTTGTTTCGAATTTATATCCTAAATCCATATTATTTAAATTTTCTAGTGTTCCTTCAAATACATTTTTATTGTCTACCATTAATAATTTTTCTTCTACGTCTTCACCTTGAAATGATTTTATTATATTTGGAACATTAAATCCAATAACTATTATCGCTAAAATAATTAATGTTGATATTATAAAAGATTTTCTTTTTACCATATCTTTTATTGTAAATTCTATTACTGTTAGTAAATCTTTCATTCTACTCACCCACCTTTTCTATAAATATGTCATTTAATGTTGGTTTTTTAATTTCAAATTTTGTTACTTCTATATTATTTTGTACTAAGTTATTTAAAAGTTTGTGAGCTTTTTGTTCATCATCAATTTTAATTAAGTAATCATTATTTTTTTCTATTTCAATTTCTAAATTTAACTTTTCTATATATTCTTTTATATCTTTGTTTGTATTTATTTCTAATCTATTAGCCTTATATGTATCTTTTATTTCTTTTAAATTTCCCTTTAATACTGTCTTTCCTTTGTTTAAAATTAATATATCACTACAAAATTCTTCTATTACTGACATTTGATGTGCAGACATAATAACATATTTTCCTTTTTGTACTAAGCCTATTATAATGTTTTTTAATATTTCTGTATTAACTGGGTCTAGCCCACTAAATGGTTCGTCTAATACTACTAATTCTGGGTCATGTATTATTGCTGTCATAAATTGTATTTTTTGTTGATTTCCTTTTGATAATTTTTCTGCTGGCATATCTAAATATTCTTCTACTTTTAACTCTTTTGCCCATTTTTTTATTGAATTATCTGCATCTTCTTTTTTCATTCCTTTTAATTTTGCAAAATACATTAATTGGTCATATATTTTTGTTTTTGGATATACTCCTCTTTCCTCTGGTAAATACCCAAAGTTTACATGTTTTCTTTCTACTTTTTTACCATTCCATGTAATTTCTCCGCTATCTTTTTTTATAATTCCAAGTAACATTCTTATTGTTGTTGTTTTACCTGCTCCGTTTGTTCCAAGTAAACCATATACACCAGGGTTTTCTATTTCAAATGAAATATTATCTACTGCAAGTTTTCCAGTAAAGGTTTTGCTAACATTTTCTAACTTTAATCCCATCTTATTTTCTCCTTTTAGATTTTTTAATTATATTACCATACATTATTTTATTTATCAATACTATTTTATAATTAGCCACCAATCTACCTGTGTATAGAGTATGCACTAGTTTGTAGCCGTCAAGCTACCTGTGTATAGAGTATGCATCATTTTGTAGAGAAATGTAGGGGCGATTAGTAATCGCCCGAGCTCCAGCGGTTTTGCTATTTTATAATCGCCAAGCTACCTGGTGATAGGACGTTTTCGTTTTCACAGGTTCAAACGAAAAGTGCTATCACCACGCGTGGCTACTCTATAATATTGAAAAACACTATTAACACGCGTGACTACTCTATTATTTTAAAAAGTGCTATTAGCACGCATGACTTCTCTACAACGTTTGAAAACACTTTAAATTCTAACTGTATCTATTGAAAATTCACTAATTTTGTGGCATAATATATAAAGTTTGAATTTTGTGTAATCAAAGAAAGGAATAATAGCAAAATGAAACAAGCTTATTTAAATAAATTAGAATATAATAAAATATTAGAAATATTATCATCATATTGTAAAACTTATGTGGGTAAAGAAATTGTAGAAAATTTATTACCATCTAATAATAAAAAAGAAGTACAAAATTTATTAGAAGAAACTAATCAAGCAGTTAATTTAACATATAGAATTTCTACACCTCCTGTATCTGAAATATCAAATATAGACGAAAGTTTAATAATACTAAATGATTATGGGACTTTATCTATTAAATCAATTTTAGATATTGCTAAAATTTTAAAAATATCACAAGAACTAAAAGATTATTTTTATACAGATATAATAGATACATCATCTTTTACATCACTTGAACAATACTTTTCTAATTTATATACAAATAAAAATATAGTAGATAAAATATTTAAAGTTATAATTGATGAAAACACAATTTCTGATGATGCATCTAGTAATTTAAAAACTATAAGAAAAAAACAAAGGAATTTAGAACAAGATATTAAAGATAAACTTAACTCTTTTATACATTCATCAAATTATTCTAAATATGTTCAAGAAAATATAATAACAATTAGAAATGATAGATATGTTATTCCAATTAAAGAAGAATACAGAAGTATGGTTAAAGGATTTATTCATGATGTATCAAGTAGTGGCTCTACAGTGTTTATTGAGCCTATTACGGTATTTGAATTAAATAATGAAATTAATAATTTAAAGCTTGAAGAACATATAGAAATTGAAAAAATTTTAAAAGAACTTTCTTTATTACTTGCTCCATATACAAATGAACTTAAGATTAATACAGAAACAATCGGATATATTGACTTTATTTTTGCTAAATCTAGCTATTCAAAAGATATTAATGGAATAACACCCCTTATATCAGATAAAAAAGAAATTAATTTAGTAAATGCTAGACATCCTTTAATTGATAAAAATAAAGTTGTTCCTATTTCTTTAAATCTTGGAAATGAATTTTTAAGTTTAGTTATAACAGGTCCTAATACTGGTGGAAAAACTGTTACATTAAAAACTGTTGGCTTACTAATTTGTATGGCTTGTAGTGGAATAAATATACCAGCTGATAAAAAGTCTAGTATATATGTATTTGACGAAATTTATGCAGATATTGGTGATGATCAAAATATATCTGAATCTCTTAGCACCTTTTCTTCACATATGGTAAATATAGTTGATATTGTAAATAATTCTACTGAAAATAGTTTAATCTTATTAGATGAATTAGGCTCTGGAACAGATCCTTTAGAGGGCGCTAATTTAGCAATAAGTATTTTAGATTATTTTAAAAATAAAAACATATTAACAATATCTACTAGTCATTACCAAGAATTAAAAGAATATGCTTTAGTTACAAAAAATATAGAAAATGCAAGTGTTCAATTTGATTTAGAAAATTTAAAACCAACATATAAACTTTTAATTGGTGTTCCTGGTAAAAGTAATGCTTTTGAAATAAGTAAAAAGCTAGGTTTAAAACCTGAAATAATTGACAATGCTAAATCTATATTAAATAGTAATGATATAAATATTGAAGAATTATTAAAAAATATATATGATAACAAAGCAAAAATCGAATTAGAAAAACAAGAAATAGAAAAAAATTTAGAAAAAAGTAAATTATTAAAATCTAATTTAGAAAAAGACAACAGTAGTTTAGAAAAGCAAAAAATTGATTTAATTAATAATGCTAAAATTGAAGCTAGAAATATACTTTTAAATGCTAAAGATGAAGCAAATGAAATTATAAATCAAATATCTAATTCTAATGATACTAAACTTAATAACAACTTAAGAAATAAGTTAAACGATAAAATTAATAATATTACTTTAGATAGTGCTTTAGAAAATACTAAAATATCTTCTCTTGATAAATCTGAAATTAAACCAAATACTGAAGTTTTTGTTACTACATTAAAACAAAATGGAACTGTGCTCTCAAATATATCTAAATCTAATGAAGTAATTGTTCAAATTGGTAATATTAAAATGAATATTCCTATAAAATATTTAGAAAAAGCAAAACAAGTGAATAATACTAAACAAGCAAATAAAAATTATACAAGCATTTCTAAAACAAGAACAGCTAAAACAGAAATAAACGTAATAGGTTATACAGTAGAAGAAGCTATATTTGTGGTCGACAAATTTTTAGATGATTGTTCTTTAGCTAAAATCCAAACTGCAAGAATAGTTCATGGTAAAGGTACTGGAAAATTAAAAAATGGAATACATCAATTTCTAAAAAAACACCCTCATGTTTTGTCTTATAGAATGGGAACTTATGGTGAAGGCGAAATGGGTGTAACTGTTGTGGAAATCAAATAGATGTTAAGCAATTATTTGCTTAACATCTATTTTTCCAACCTCCAACTTTTATTTTAAATTTATTATTATCTCTTTTTCTTCTTTTAACTCTATTTTATTGTATTTAACTCCACATTCATCAAATAATCTTCTTGATGCAATATTATTTTCTGAAGTTGCATATTTATCTGACAAATATATCACTTCTTTTATTCCTGATTGAATAATTATTTTTGCACATTCGTTGCATGGGAATAAATCTACATATATTTTTGCTTTTTCTAAGTCTTTTTTACTTCCTCTGAAATTTAATATTGCATTTAATTCTGCATGACATACATATGGATATTTTGTTTCTAAATTATCTCCTTCTCTTGCCCATGGAAAGTTTTCATCACTGAATCCGTTTGGTGCTCCATTGTATCCTATTGATAAAATTCTATTGTCATCACTTACTATACATGCACCTACTTGTGTTGATGGGTCTTTACTTCTCATTGCAGAAAGCTTTGCTATTGCCATAAAATATTCGTCCCAACTAATATAATCACTTCTCTTTTGTTTTTTAATATCTTGCTTCATAAAAGTACCTCCACTTTTTTTAAAATTATATTATAATTGTAAAAAAGTGTCAATATTTTGTACTTTATGCTGATGAATTTATTTGTAAATTTATATAAATTATGCTATAATATTATTGCAACTAAAAGGTCTTATACACAAAGGAGGTTTGTATGGCAAAACTTGATTCTTACACAATCTATATTGATGTCAAAAGCGACCAAACTCACAATAAAATTTCTCAAAAGTTTATTGTGACAGAGGATGTAGCACAGCGGTTTCTTAAAGCTGTGTCAACAGCATTAGGAACTACATCGTTTCTAACTCTTGATGACATTAATACTCCTACTCCCTACTGAAGTTTAGTAGGGAGTTTTTTTATACAATATACATTATTTCATTATTAGGAAAATATTTTTTCATGTTTTGTCTAAAAAAGTTTTCCCCATCTTCTCTTAAATTATTTTTATACATATATTTTCCTTTTCCTCTTCCTGTCATTAATTCTTTATTATATAAGTTTATAGCATTTGGAAATGCTTCTTCGTTAATTTTAGTATGAACAAAACTATATGTCATAAAAATAATTTCAAAAAATACATCTTTCTTTACTTTGTCAGATAACTCATTACTTAATCTTTGTATTAATTCTAAATATAAATCTTTCCAATTTTCTACCATTATAACAGGTGCTATTAATATTCCTATTTTATATCCTGCTTCTTTTAGCTTATTTATTGCTTCTATTCTCCCTTTTAATCTTGATGTTCCGAATTCAACTTTATTTATTATTTCTTCTGGATTTACACTCATTCTTACTGTTATTTTACCATTATGATTTAAATCTAATATATCATCTACCATATCAAATTTTGTTGGGAATGTTAAAATTCCTTTATTTGTATTTGCAAAATTTTCTATTGTCCATCTTAAGTTTCCTGTAATTGTGTTTTCTAATATTAAATCACTATTACTACCTATTTCAAAAGTTAATTCTTTTTCCGATTTTTCTGAAGTTTTTATTATCTTTTCTAACATTTGCTCTCTATTTACAAATAATCTTAAATATGCACATTTGTTATAATTACATACTAAATAACAATACATACACATTGCTGTACAACCAGATGATGTATATGGTACTAAATAATCTGAAGTTTTATGATTTTCTACAAATTTGTGTGTTTTACGAATTCCTATTATTAAGTTTCTTTTCATATCTGCAAATTCAGAATTTTGCTTTTTTCTCATTTCTTCTATGTTGTTATGGTTTTCAATTATTACTTTTGGTACATCATTATACTTTTCTAATAATTGCTTTCCTAATTCATAATTTTCAATATCTTTTTCATAATAAATTGCTTTAGGTTTAAACATAATATATTCCTCCAATTTTAGTTTAACCTAAAAAAATTTTTACATGCAAAAACACATCTCAAAATGAAATGTGTTTTTAATCTAAATTTTTCTTTTAATAGCATTTTTTGCCCCGAAAATACATGGTGCTGTACATTTCCATCCTGGAAATGTACATCTTGCTCCTTTAGCATATGGTAATAAATAATTATATAAAACTGGTTTTTGTTCAACAGCTTTAAGGTACTTATCCATAGTTTCTTTTGTTTGTTCCATTATTTCTAATTGTGCTGCTCCACATAAACGTTCTTTGCATTTTAAAACAAAATTCTCTATTGTACCTCTTTCATTTACTTGTACCAACATTCCTTGAGGATATAATTCTTCTAAAGATGAAATATCTTTTAACCATTCTTTTTCTAATTCTTTTCCTCTTATAATTGGTGGTACAAAGTATTGTGTTTCTTTTAAAAATGTCATTTCATAGCTTAATGTTCTATGTCTTTGTGCTTGAGCAAGCTCTGAAAAGCTTACTAAGTAATTAGTAGAATAATTTTCTCCAAATTCTTCTTCTCTTTGTCTTTGAGCAAAAATTGATAAACTTCTATTTTTTACTCTAGAATTTAAATCATCTAATATAACATCTGGCATTTTTTCTATAAATTCTTTTAATACTGGCTTTAATTTTTTAGAAAACTTATTATCCTCTGCATTTTCAATATAATCTTCAAACCAATGTACAATATAGTTAAGCTGTTGAAAACTTAATCTATGCTCCATTGTAGTTGCTGGAGTAAAAATACTTATTAGATATCTTGCATTTTCTTGTGCTAATTTATTTACTCTTTTTTCTTCAAAATCAGGATATTCTTTTAAAATTTCTGATTTATATATTTCTATCCATTTTTCATATAAGTCTTTTTCCTTTTCAGATGGTTGCATTTTTGTATATCTTGCTGATTTTTCTGATGTGTTATAATCCTTTTCGTTATTTAATATCATTGCAAGAATTTTTGGAATATTTTCTAATATAAGATTATATGTTGGATGTCCGAAAACACTATGATGTCCTGATATTAAAGTATTATTTGCTCTTCTTAATGTTTTTTCTTCCTCCTCAGATGCTAAAGTATCCCATGTGTCTGGCATATAGCATATTCCTGCTCCTCTTCCTGAAAACTTAACTGCTTCTTCTTTTGGCATTATATAATCTGGTTTTGTTGATGCTATTATTTCTATTTTCATTTTTATATCTCCTATCTCTCTAATTTTGAATAAATTATATCACAATTTATTTTTTTTACAATAATTTTAAAATTTTTTCTATTTTTTCATATTATACTTTTTTAATATCCCAATTTGGAACATATTCTTCTTCATGCTCTCCTAATTCTTGTATGTATCCCTTTTCTATGTCTAATTCATATAAGTAATTTTCTATCTCCTCATATTCTTTTTTAGTTAATTTTCTATTTAATTCTTTTATTTCTTTTGCTTTATATGTTGGAAAATATTGTGCCATTACGTTTATATATACCTTTTTATCTATATTTTCCTTTAACCATTTTAAAACATCTTTACTGTTTTGTATGTTATTTGGTAAAACTAAATGTCTTATCATTAAACCTTTTTTCATTATTCCGTTTTCATCTAAAACAGGGCTACCTACTTGATTATACATTTCTTTTATTGCTTTAGTTGCTATTTCGAAATAATTATCTACTTTAGAATATTTTTTACCTAAATCATTTTCAGCATACTTTAAATCTGGTAAATATATATCAATATATCCTTCTAACATTTTAAGAGTTTCTATATTCTCATATGAATTTGTGTTATAAACTATAGGTATTTTTAATCCATTATTTTTTGCTATCTTAATTGCTTCTATTATTTGAACTGCATAACTTGTTGGTGTTACTAGATTTATGTTATTAACATTTCTACTTTGTAAATCTAAAAATATATTTGCCAATTCTTCTATTGTTATTTCTTTTCCTTTCTCTTTTTGACTTATCTCATAATTTTGACAATATACACAGTTTAAATTACAGTTTGAAAAAAATACTGTTCCAGAGCCATTTTTTCCACTAATACAAGGCTCTTCAAAGTTATGTACTGAATATAATGCTATCTTTATTTTATCAGTTGATTTACATCTTCCTACTTGTCCTTTATTTCTATTTACTAAACACTGATGTGGACATATTTCACATTTTTCTAGTTGTTCTATCATTTTTCTTCCTTATCTTTCATAAAATTTATTACATTTTTTATAACACAAAATTTATAAATACACAATAAATTAATTTTCAATATAGTAATTTTATTATTTGTATATTTCGTTAATATGGACAAATCTAACATTTTCAAATTGATAACTTGATATTTTTCTGTTATATGAATTAAAAGTATGTGATGCTACATATATTTCATCTAAATTATTACTTTCTTTTTTTACTACTATTAAAGAATGAGAATAAAGTTTTTTACTAAATGATAATTGTACAAGGTCTCCTATTTCAATATCATTTTTCGATACCTCTATACCATGTGGTCCTATTGCTTTGTTATTTATCAAAAATCCATATAAATATTCTACTCCTGTCCATGATGGAGATTTGTCATTTGCATTATTATAATACCATCCTGTTGTTTTTGTATAATTCATTACTTTGCATCCTTCATATATACATTGTGATGCAAAGTTAGTACAGTCTCCTCCTAAATTATCAAAATTATAATATTTAGGATTTCTTTCATATGCCCATTTTTCGGCATATTTTACAACTTTATTTCTATTATATTCTATAACTTTCATAAAAACCCCTAATTTTATTTATATATTATATTAAAGTTGCATTTATTTAGTTACAAAGAATATGTAAGATTAGACTGTACTTTTTCATAAATAGAATATAAGAATCAATCTGTTTTATTTATATAAATAATATCTAATTATTTTTAATTTTTCTAACTATTTTTTTAATTCTATCAATATTAATAAGCTACAAAAGGAAGATCCCCATCTTTTCAATGGAAATTCTCCTTTTGTAGCTTAAAATTTAGCCCACATAGGCCAAAGAAATTCTTTTTGTATTCTCAATTATTGTCATCGAGAAATCAATTTTATCCCCTTTAATAGGAATTATCTCCAATGGTGAATAATCACCCGGATATCTTTCTCTGTCAAATAATGTCCACTCATCGTGATACATTATAATAGTCAACATAGGCTTTTGCGGGCAATACTTTGCGAACCCACCATATGGCTTTTCTCGAAGTTCATCAAATGCATTGCTAATTGTATCAGCAATTTTTTTAACATCTTCGGAAGTTACCATCCCTTCTATGATATGTTCATAAAAATGCTCTTCAAGTTGAGCAAGTATTTCATCCCGTGTGGGTGGATCAAGAGAACTAACAACTGTGTTATTGTCCTCCGGTTCAGTGGTCGATGTCCGTGTATACGTGTAAACTCTTTCCATTGTGAAAACCTCCTTATATTTTATACGTTATACTATACCATAAAATTGCTTATATTTCAAGTATTTAACAAATTATGTATGAGTTTTTTTCGTTGGGGAATTCCCTAGATTTCAATATTTTTAATAATTTTGTTACAAAACATAGGTAATACTAGATTATGTTTTTTTTAATGGCTTCGGATTGCCCTAATGGGCAAAGCCTACACCATTTTATATAAATTGTACTATAATTTAACATAAAATGCAAATTTATATTTGACAAATAAAATTTATGTGTATAATATTAATAGGAAATGAAACACTTAAAATGTGTTGTCACTATAAATTGCTTAAGGCACTACATTGTCTGCTAAAACAAAATGTAATGTCTTTATTTATTCCTTATTTGTCCAAAGTATGTATACAACTATCAACTATAAAATCATAAAAAAACAATCAAGAATTTTTTAATCTTAATTGTTTCTTTTTTTAATTCAAATACAAGCCTTTTAATTTTTTTATTTTGACCTAAGCGTGTACAGAGCGTGTACGCTTAGGTTTCCAATCTCTGTAACTAGCTATTTCAAGCCATTTTTCTTTTAAATGGTGGAGATGAGGAGAGTCGAACTCCTGTCCATAATACCTTCCATATAAACTTCTCCGAGTGCAGTTTGTTTTTTATTTTCATTTAATTTTCACGAACAAACACGTTAAATTTAAATATAGCTTTATAAATACCCACTGTTCCTAAAGCAAGAACAGCTTTGTTTCCCACAAGTTATGACACCTGTATTTAAATGTGTGGGACATTTAAGCAGGCGTAGCTACAATTAGGCAGCTAATGCTAATTCTTGATTATCAGCGTTTATCTTTATTTTCCCGTTTTTTTAAGTGGCCAACGAGAATCCACTACTCGCTATTTATATTTCTAGTATAATGTCGAAACCATTACATCCCCATATATATAATATTATAACTTATAAACTTAATTTATTCAATGGAAATTATTTAAAATATTAAATTGTTAAAATATTAAATTTTAACGTATAAGAGGTCACATGCATGACCTCTTATACGTTAATCTTCAAATATTGATTCCTCCGAAAGTTCTGGAAGATCAAAATCCTCATAAGGAATATGTTCCTCTTTTTCCAAAAATTCTTTTCCTTCTAAGAGAAATATATGTGTCTCTGGTGTTCCGTTAGTAGTATCAACTCCATACCACTTAGAATCAATCTGCACATAATTGTACATGTGCTTTTCGTTCATCACATTTATGCATTTTATACCAGCTAATCCACACATATATGAAAATGCTCTAGCATAACCTACACATACACTTTTGTTTTTTATCAATGCTCCATATAAATCTCTATTATGTTTCTTCTTAAGAGATTCATCATATACGATGTTTTTTGTACACCAATCGTATATTTTTTGAACTAATTCAATTTCTGAATTAGAATTTATACTTCTTACAATTTCATAAGCCTGCTTTTCAGCAGCCTCTTTTTGAGTAGTGGTCATTTTGCTTTGAAGATTTACTTTTATACTTTTTTCTTCCAAATAATAGCTAAAATTATAGATATAATAATAAAAATTATCTAATCTAATTGCATTAGCTACTATTTCGAAAGACTCAATATCAAAATCAATATTCGTAATTTTGATATATTCTTTTGAAATTATATCCATTTTGCTCATTAGCAAAATGTATATTTTTTTCAACTCATCTGAGAGTTGGTCATAATAATAACCATATGACACATCAGGATTTACCTTTATGTCTTCAAAATTTATAGTTTCTGTTTCTTCATTTGCTTCTTCTTTTGTTTCTTCATTATTTTCGACTTTATTATCATTCGTATTTTTTTCTGGACTTTCAGTAGGATTGTTTTCTTTATTATCTTCTTCAGAAACTTCTTCTTTTTTATTACTTTCGTCAATTTCTTCTGTCGACTCAAATCCTTTTCTTACAATCCGGTAATCCTCCAGGGACTTAACATGGCCCACTTGTGTACAACCTGTTATATTTAACATAACGGTACACATAAAAAATAAAAATACTACATAAAAAATTTTTCTCCGTAGCATATATTTTCCCCCTTTATGAATTTTTCAATATTGTATCATAGTTTTACATAATTTGCAAATATAAATGTGTATCACAAAAATTAATTTATATCATATTATATTTTAGGTGATTTTATGAAAATATTAAGATTAAATTCTACTGGTCCATTAGTTGAATTTTTACAAAATATTCTCCAAAAACTTGGTTTTTACTCTGGAAATATTGATGGAATCTTTGGAAATAATACTCAATCTTCAGTTATTCAATTTCAAAATAGTGTAAAATTAACTGCTGATGGAATTGTTGGAAATAATACTTGGCAAGCTTTATCTCCCTATATTAATGGGACATTAAATTTCATTGTTCCAACTAACATAAGCTATAATTCAGAAATTTTAAGAATAAATCTTAATTCTTTAAAAAGATTATATCCATTTTTAGAAATTGGCTCTGCTCGGTAAAACTATAATAGGTCAAGATATACCTTATATAAGAATAGGAAATGGACCTAAAGAAGTATTTTACTCAGCTGCAATTCATGCTAATGAATGGATTACCGCTCCTGTTTTAATGAAATTTTTGGCTGACTACTGTTATAGCTATGTAAATAATTTAACAATTTGGGGTTATAATGCTGTAAACTTATTTAATAATACCTCTTTATATATTATTCCTATGGTTAATCCAGATGGCGTTGATTTAGTTACTAATACTTTTTCTACAAGTTCCTGGGCATATAATTTTGCTAAAGACATCTCTTTGGGTTATGCTACAATTCCTTTTCCAAACGGTTGGAAAGCAAATATTAGGGGTGTGGATTTAAACTTGCAATTTCCGGCTCGGATGGGAAAATGCAAGAAGAATAAAATACTCACAAGGATTTACAACTCCTGCACCTAGAGATTTTGTTGGATATCGGTCCCTTAACTGAGCCAGAAGCACTAGCAATTTATAATTTTACTCTTGCACATGATTTCAGACTAATTTTAACTTATCATTCTCAAGGTGAAGTAATTTACTGGCAATTTCAAAATTATAATCCTCCTAATTCATTTTATATTGGTCAACAATTTGCTAATTCTAGTGGATATTCTTTAGAAGAAACCCCTTATAATTCTAGTTTTGCTGGATATAAAGATTGGTTTATACAAAGTTATAATAGACCTGGATATACTGTTGAAGTAGGACTTGGAGAAAATCCTTTACCTATCTCTCAATTTGATAAAATTTATAGAGATAATTTAGGAATATTAGTTCAAGGAACTACTTTAAGTATATAGAAAAACAGCTACATCTGACCAATTTAAAAGAGCTCTTGTCACTTCAGATTGATATCTAAATGATCCATTTATTGAAGCAGAAGGCCAAACTCCATAATCTATTTGTCTACCTGATGTTGTTGCTATTGATAGATTATCGTTTGGTTCTTTTATTTGTGATGCTACAATTTCTGTAAGTCCTTTGCAGACATCAAAAACTATATTGTGCTTTTTAATATCTAGCATTTTTCCAAAATCTATTGCAGCTTGCTTATGTTAAATTTTCAAAATTTCTTTGACTATAATATTTCCATTACACTATCTTTTACTACATAGAATATTGTATAATTCTTTACATCTGAAAACTTGATTAACTTCCACCACATTTTTTGTTAAGATGACGAATGTATTCTTTCAGCTCTTTCAAATCCATCACTTGAATAATATTCATATCCACCATTTATATATTTAAGTACAATTCCTTGAGTCGCTTTTTCTAACAAGTCTTTTGGTAACTGAACTTCTTCAAATTCAAATTCTGGTGCATCCGTTAAGTCCCACAAAAATCGGTTGTTTCCTATTTCTTCAGTTACCATATATAGATGTCCCTCTTTTCTATGCTCAGTTAAACTTATATTTTGTTTATCTATTATTTCTTGTACCATATTCATTATCTCTTCTTGTAATTCTTTGGTTGCAATATTGTCAATTACATAATTTCCATTTTCTATCTTAAAAACATCGTTTACTCGTATATCTCTTGGCATATCTTTTTTACTTATTTCTATTTCTTCAATTTTATTATTTTCTGCTTTTAATACTGAATAAACCTCATTATTATAATGTTCTTCATTATTTGACCAATATGTTTTTTTACTATCTCTTACAAAATACATAGAATCGTTAGAAAATTTATTTTCCGCATATTTTAATATAACATCATTTTCTTTCAATCTTATAGAATTTTCATTTACTGTTGTTAAATTGCTTTTCGCTATTAAATTCTCTATTATTGGAATTTCTTTATTTTTCAAATCCATATTATTTTTTAAATTACCTTCTAGATAATTCGACAGTTCATTTATGAAACTCTGCACAAATTGATTTTCCTTTAAATTATTAAAAATGCCATTTATTAAGTTTAAATTCAATAGACATCACTCCTTTGTTTTGATTTTTATATTTTGAAAACCTACTATTGATATATAGTAGTTAGAACTAAACTAGAAGTGATTATATACTATTTTACATATTTTTACAATATCTTTTATATCTTTTATGAATTTTTTGATCTTATATTAATAATTTAGTTTATATCATTTGCGATTTGCTTCTATATAATAATATATTTATTACTATTCTTCATAACTCTCACCAGTTGCATAATCAATTACTATCCCTGGTTGTACATTATAGCAATAAACATTAAAATGAACACCCTGTCCGTTGTCTTCAACAGACCAACTTTCCATTTCTACTCCACTTGCAAGTTTATTATCTTCTTTAAATATAGGGGTAACTCTATAAAGTACATGATTATTTGGATTTTTTTTAATATATTCTGCAACTATGTTTTCAAATGGTAACATTCCTTCTGTATTTAAATATCTTGTTCCTGTAATTAAATTTTCTTTATTTGCATTTTCCCCTGCAAGTTGCCAACCAATTAGATGACAACGATTGTATAAATATTTATCTTTAATTAAATTATCATATCTTTTTTGTACCCAACCAGAAAGGTCTTTAATACTTCCTATTTCGCCACGTTTTTCTCCTTCTTTTGGCATAATTTCTGTGCAAATATTAGCAAAAGCTACACCACTTCTGCCATTTTCCCAATCACTATAATTCTCAAAAGGTTCTTCTCTATAATCTTTTTCACTAAAATATGGAATATTATTATTTATTTCTACATACGGACTTGATGTATATTCTGGTATTGTAGATAAATCAAATATTCTATTTTCTCTTTGTATTACATTTTCTATACTGTTATTTGTTTCATTTGAAATCTTTGGATTTTGCTCTATATATCCTAAAGCTATAATACAGATTGTTATTAAACTAATTGCTATTGAATTCACAATATTGTATTTGTTATTTTTTCTTCTTTTTCTCATACGTTGTTCCTCTTTTTATTTTTTTCATTATCTTACCATAAAGTTAACTGTTAATCAATTCATCATTACCTAAAATTTCTTCTATATT